>NZ_VNHM01000048.1 GCF_008124625.1 Desulfallas thermosapovorans DSM 6562 | reverse complement strand
CTGCGGCCCCACGCGCGCTTCGCGCGCGCTCTTCCGCCGGGCTGCGGAAGCTTAATGTTGCACCGCTAAATAATTATAAAAATAACTCCCGATATTTAAGGAGACAATTCAGACACAAATAATGTCCTTCATTTAGAAATTGAAAACCATTAAAACCCACGAAGTAAATACCTGCTTCTTCCTCACCACAAATTTGACAATTACTTATCCAAGGCTTATTTTCAACTTTAATAGAGAGTATAACCTCACGTGGCTTTTTTGCGTTACTTGCAATGGTAAAAAATTTAATTTCTCGAGGGAGATTCAAAAACGAGTTATTAATCTTTGTAGATGATAAGTTACTTTCAGTACAGCTATTTGATGAGAAATGTTCCTTTAATTTTTGCGCTGAGTAATGCACTTTCCACACCAATGGTTCACGGTAAATGCAGTTAGTAGGGTTTTCTATAATAGATATCATAGGTTTTTCTGAATTCAGATTATACACTCTATAGATATAGTATGATTGACCAAATTGTCTAGCAATCTGCCATTCATTGTCGGTAATTTCAAACGGTTCATCTGCCCCAGTTGTTGCTTTAACCTCGATAAATTTTAACCTTCCATCGGGGAAATAACTCTGTATATCATAACCTGCCCTTGGGGCGTATGTACTTACCCGCCTTACCCTTTTAGCTAATCTTGGATAATTAGTTAGTTGTTTTTTTTCATATTCCAATACAAATATTTCTCCCTTTTCTCCTACGTCAAGCTTTTCTCTATATTTATTAATTTGTTTTACCTTCTCGTTCATTATGATTTCATTGCGACAATATAAACTGCCATTCTTTTTAATCTTACCGCAAGCAAGCAACCAATCCAGTCTGCAGCCAATTATACTGTCCGATTTCCAGGTAGGGTATCTTGGTGATATCTATATAGCCCCTTAAAAGGATTTGAGTCTTATCCCTAAATGATATAAACTTTAATCAACAGAAGGGGGATAAGAATGCAGCGCAAAAGAT
>NZ_VNHM01000047.1 GCF_008124625.1 Desulfallas thermosapovorans DSM 6562 | reverse complement strand
AGCTCCCCCTGAAAAACGGGGATTTCAAAAAATCGACTATAAATGAACCTCAACCAAATACAGATATTTTTACTCTACTAATATTTTAGGTCTACTTCATGCTCAACCTGGCTAACCTGGTCAGGTTATATGCAAATATTGCATTACCAACCCAGCATTTTGTGCCAGGTGTCCCTCTAACCAGACTTCGACCCAGACCGTACTTGCGTTTAAGGACACTTATAGTAGCCTCACCGCCGGCTCGCCAGCGCTGAAGTCGTTTAAACCAAGGTTGTTTTTCGTGAATTTTCCTGGCAGCACTTTTTTTACCCTTGAAAGGCAGGCTAATTCTTTTGACGCCTTTATCTTTTAACTTCTGTTCATTGTCCTTACTGCTGAAACCACGGTCCGTAGCTACCTCTTTAGGCGTTTTGCCCAAAGTTTGCTCGTGCCTGTCAACAGCCTTTTCAAGGAGGGTGTCGTCACTGGGGTTGCCCTGGTATACATCATAATTACTGATTATTTTGTTCTCTACCTCTTGAATTAGCACTTTGTGCCCGAATTCCGTGTTTGCCTTGGCCTTGCCACGGCGGATCGGACGGGCATCTTTATCGAATACACTCACGATGCGGTCTTTGATTTTCTCTTTAGCGCTAGCTTTTCTGCTTTGGTCGATGATTGTCTGGGCCAGTTGCAGTTGATCCGCAAGTTTGTCAATGAGCTTTTCGGAATGCTGTTTAACAGTTTGACCTTCTCTTTTTAAGCGCCATAATTTTTGTTTGGCATTTTGCAATACTTTCCGGCCCTCAACAATAGTATCTTCAACCTTACGGGCTATGGTTTCTGTAATACCGCGCACCTGTTCGTGTTTCTGGTCGCTTCTTTTGTTTAGTACTTTGGTTATTCGCAAAATATTTTTCTTAATGCTACGTTTTCTATCCTGTAGCTTGGTACGCAGGGAAAAACCTTGCTCCTTAATCTTTTTTACCGTACGCGTTATGGTTTTTTGACAGTCCGCCAGTAAACTGGCATCAGTAGGGTGATGAATATTTGCTTCGATAACGGTGGTATCCATTTGTAGTTTCCGGCCTCGGATGATTAAGGTGGACCCCATTGTCAAGACAGTTTTTTTAAAAATATAAGAGCCCAACATATGTTTGGTTAATTTATTACAGGTAAAATAGTTAAGGTTG
>NZ_VNHM01000046.1 GCF_008124625.1 Desulfallas thermosapovorans DSM 6562 | reverse complement strand
ACTTGGATCTAACGGTTATCCACAAGGTATACGAGAAAGGGATAAAAGGTCAACCACCGTATCATCCTGTTTTAATGACTAAGATTCTGTTTTATGCCTATTGCCGCGGCGTATTCTCATCTCGTAAAATTGCCACTCATCTTTATGAGGATGTGGCCTTTATTGTCCTGGCCGGAGGAAACAAACCCAATTTCCGTACTATTAACGAATTCCGGCGGCGTCATATTAAGTCATTACCGGGCATTTTTGTCCAAATTCTTAAACTTTGTGAAAAGGCCGGATTAGTAGGCTTAAAGCATGTTGCCCTGGATGGTACTAAAATTAATGCAAATGCCTCCAAGCACAAAGCCATGAGCTATGATCGAATGAAGAATGAAGAGCAAAAGCTTGAAAGAGAGATCAAGAAGCTTCTTGAAAAAGCCAATCATATAGATTTGAAAGAAGATAAACAGTTCGGCCATGATCGCCGTGGCGATGAAATACCTGAAGAATTGGCCTACAGAGAAACCCGACTGGCTAAAATTAAGGAAGCCAAAGCTGCATTGGAAGCAGAAGCCAAGTTAGCCCAAGAGGAAGATAACAAAAAGAATAATGATAAAAATGATCCCCCTACACCGCCACGGGGAAAAGTTAAATATGTCAAGAAAAACGGTGAACCGGAGCCTAAGGCACAGCGCAACTTTACTGATCCGGAATCGAGAATAATGAAAAACTCGGACAAAGCATTTGTTCAGGCATATAACTCTCAGGCGGTTGTAGACTCTAAGAGCCAAATTATTGTAGCGGTTGACGTAACCAACCAGGCGGCAGACAGTCAGCATCTTCCGTCAATGCTTGAAAAGGTTAAAGAAAACATCGGTTGCTACCCCAAGGAACTCTCAGCGGATGCTGGCTATTTTAGTGAAAATAACCTTAAATACCTTAAAGGCAAAACTGACGCATACATCCCAGGCCAAAGAATAAAACACAATCAAGAACTGGAACCGGCACCCAGGGGTAGAATTCCGGTGGATTTGTTATTACCTGATCGTATGAAAAGGAAGTTGCGAACCCAAAAAGGACGGGCAAAATATGCCTTGCGAAAACAAACAGTTGAGCCTGTTTTTGGCCAAATTAAGGAAGCCCGGGGTTTTCGAAGATTTCTTCTCCGCGGGCTCGACTTGGTGCGCGGAGAATGGGTCCTTCTATGCCTTACGCACAACATTTTGAAGCTATTTGGAAATAAAAAGAAGTTGGCTTGGTAAATAGTTAAAGGGGCACCTCATTCTGCTTAAAATTTTTATATAAATTCATATGAATTTGTTTTAAGGCCCCTAACCACAGTTTTTTAAAGTATCAATTCTTAGACAGGCTGCTA
>NZ_VNHM01000045.1 GCF_008124625.1 Desulfallas thermosapovorans DSM 6562 | reverse complement strand
CGAACACGGAAGTTAAGCTCTCTAAGGCCGATGGTACTTGGGCTTATGCCCCGGGAGAGTAGGTAGTTGCCGGAATTAATTTTAAACCCCTGGTTTTTGTAACCAGGGGTTATTAATGTTTTTAATAAAGTGTGCCTGGTGTTATGTGGCGATTATTATTGGTATAATTTTTGCAACATTAAATTAGGTAATTATTTTAATAATTAGATAAATAAAAAATAAGAAGGTGAAAATATGAAAATTTTAGTAGCAGTGGATGGATCGGATAGTTCCCTGCGTGCAGCGGAATACGCCGCTAAGTTTAAAGCTTCACATCAAGATAGCGAGGTAACACTATTTACCGTAGCTTGCTATGGCGAGCCTCAGGCGATGTCTGAGTTTAGTACTGTGGCATATCGTGGCGAGATCCCGGGCAATTCCAAGTCCTTTGCTACCTTTGAAGAGTTTACAAACGCATGTATTATTTCGGGTAAGGATAAGGTTGATAAGGCTAAAAAAATATTCGAAGAAAAAGGTTTGGATGTTAAAACAGAAGTAATTTCTGGCGATCCCGCCAATGCGATTTTGGAATATATGGAAAGTAATGGATTTGATAAAATAATTATGGGCAGCCGGGGATTGGGAGGTTTTAAGGGATTACTGCTGGGCAGTGTAAGCAATAAAGTTGTCAGTCTGGCCAAGGTTCCGGTTACCATAATTAAATAGGTGAATATCAGTTAAAAGCGTAATGAACCACGAAAAACGGCTAGAGGGGTTGTTACACTACGAGTTTACCCATTCGCAGTGTAAACAACCTTTTTTTATATAAATACCAAGTATTCTTTGCAGGTGTAAAAAAGCCTTGTAGTGTTATGATGGGCGATGTTGCATGTGTATTTATTAAATTTTTAATAGTATGTAGATAGTTACAAGAAGTGCAAAAACATCAAAAAAATTAAACATTGAAGTAATTCTTTAAATAAGGTGATTAGATAATTTATCAATGATACAAATATGAATACCTAATTATTTCTGTATTTATAAGGGTTATAGATTTTAGTGATACGTAAATGTATTGCCTTATATTTTATTTTTAAATATTTATATAATTCTATAAGATTACCTTATATATTAAATAACCTAATAATATAGGTGTTTTTGTGTAAATAAAAAAATAAAATATTATTTTGTTTTGATTGGTATCTGTTTTGCTATATATAATTACTGATTCTTATTTTAATTATTATTGCGTCTTATAATGTACACTAAATATACTAAGTAGTTTAATTGGGGGTGAAATTAAATTTAGTAAAAAATTACTTGATTAATTATATTTATTTACTTTTCCAAAGAAAAAGGAGGATGAATAGTGGCTATCAGAAGAATTGAAGCTGACGTAGTGGTCTTGGGCGGAGGCAGTGCCGGTA
>NZ_VNHM01000044.1 GCF_008124625.1 Desulfallas thermosapovorans DSM 6562 | reverse complement strand
TAGGGCTTGCTGAACGAAACAAAAACCCAACAAAATCAAGGATTCAGGAACATATTTGTCGAAATAAAATGCATGGAAAATGCGGTAAATGTTGCAAAAACCGTGCACTTGGAGGCAAAATATGTTCCGCAGGATAGAAAATCAATATTACCTCGAAGAATTTAATTTGCCCTTTGAAGGCAAATTAAGAGCCGATAACCGCTGGGTAAAACTAGCTAAAATGATCCCCTGGGACAAAATCGAAGCACGCTATGCCAATCTCTTTCCCAGCAACCGTGGTCAGGTGGCCAAACCTGTCCGAATGGCACTTGGCGCTTTAATCATCAAAGAAAAATGTGGCTTCAGCGACCGTGAAACAGTGGAGCAGATCACCGAAAACCCTTATCTCCAGTATTTCATCGGCCTTAAAGAATACCAAGACCGGCCACCATTTGACCCATCTTTGATGGTCCATTTTCGCAAGCGTTTCGGTGCCGAAGCACTGCAAGAAATCAACGAAGAAATCTGCCGTGCCGCCAAAGAAACCGATAAGAAAAATGACGACGATAAAAAGCCCAAGCCGCCCACGGGTGGCAATAAAGCCGTAGCGGAAGAATCCAATAACCCGGATAAAGCTTCATCCTTTGAAGTATATCCGGCAAACAAAGGCAAACTTATCTTGGATGCCACCTGCGCCCCTGCAGACATACGCTATCCCACTGACCTATCCCTGCTCAACGAAGCCAGGGAGAAGCTGGATGACATGATTGATATCGTGCACAAAAAACTTGGCAAACCCGGTAAAAGGCCGCGCACTTATCGACGGGTTGCTCGTAAGCATTACCTGAACATTGTTCGGAACAAAAAGCCCGGGAAGAAAGCTCTTCGTAAAGCTATTGGTAAGCAACTCCGCTATGTCAGGCGCAACCTTGGCGTTATAGACCGCCTGCTTGCCATAGCCGGCAACGAGCATGGTCTGAGCCAAAAGCAACAGGAAACCCTGGGTACAATACGTAAAGTCTACCAACAGCAGCACCACATGTATACCCGCCGTACGCACAAGATTAACGACCGTATTGTCAGTATCAGCCAGCCGCATGTGCGGCCCATCGTTCGGGGTAAAGCCACAGCCGAAACCGAATTCGGTGCCAAAATTGCCATCAGCATTGTCGACGGCTACGCCCATGTGGAAACGCTAAGTTGGGATGCCTTCAATGAGGGTAAAACCCTTATTGAATCAGTGGAGCGTTACCGCCAAAGGTACGGGTTTTATCCTGAAGCTGTTCAGGCTGATAAGATCTACCGGAATAGAGAGAATCTCTGCTATTGTGAACAACACAGTATACGATTAAGCGGCCCAAGGCTGGGTAGACCACCAGCTGACAAGTCGCTTCAAAAAGAACAAAGACGCTTGGAACGGCAAGACGCATGCGAACGTAATGCCATAGAAGGTAAATTCGGCGAAGGTAAGCGCCGCTATGGGCTGGCGCGTATTATGGCGCGCCTGAAAGAGACCGCCGAAAGTGTAATTTGCCTCCAGTTTTTGGTGATGAACTTGGAGCGCAGGCTGCGTGTTATTTTGTTTATTTTTCTCCGGTACCTATTTGGGCATAAACCGGCTTTTTTAAGGCCGTCGTTATAAATGTTTTGATTGAAATAGGATTGGTTCAGCAATCCCTA
>NZ_VNHM01000043.1 GCF_008124625.1 Desulfallas thermosapovorans DSM 6562 | reverse complement strand
TTCTGCTTAAAATTTTTATATAAATTCATATGAATTTGTTTTAAGGCCCCTAACCACAGTTTTTTAAAGTATCAATTCTTAGACAGGCTGCTAGGAAGCCCAATAAAAATGACATAACAAAGGTGCCGGGTAAAGTGCCCAGCCAGTTATGTAAGTTGTTAATAGCATATCTGGAAAAATCCGAAGCAGAAAATGCTCCTGCCAGGACACTTCCAATAATAAGGTCAATACCCTCTCCAAATGAAAGATTGCCGGAAGGATGGTATGATGTGGTTGCTGAATGCTCCACTTGAATATATACATTATAAGCTAAATATATACAGAAGAGAG
This sequence comes from Desulfallas thermosapovorans DSM 6562, assembly GCF_008124625.1. Lineage (NCBI taxonomy): Bacteria > Bacillati > Bacillota > Clostridia > Eubacteriales > Desulfallaceae > Desulfallas > Desulfallas thermosapovorans. The sequence goes on along the minus strand of NZ_VNHM01000043.1, from coordinate 1,675 downwards.
CTAAAAGGGGTACCATCAAACGATTAAACAAACGAATTTTATGAAAACCTGCTACCGCCGTGGAAGCATTTAAAAGCCCCACAAGGGCTGTTATAAGTGGTAACATAACAGGACCAAGTATGTGACCGGCTATTTCAGCGAGGGCCATACCGGTTAAAACCGTCATTACAGCATACCAGCCAAGGGTGGATATCAGTAATGCCGTAGTGGGTAACCACTGCCCTAAGGGATATCCAAAGACATACCGGCCCATAACTACAGCCGGAAACCCCGTTTTTGTTCCGAAGTAGCCCCCAAGTACAATCAGCACGCCCACTATAAGATTGCCCCAAAAGTTTATTTGTACGGCTTCGCTCCAAATACACGCTGGCACAAGGAGTGTACCTACTATAAAGGAAGGCAGGCAAATACTCACACCGGACCAAATAGTAAACAAATCAAACCAGGTGGCTGTTCTTTCATTCTGAGGTACTGCGTCTAATCCGTACTTTTCAATATGAAAAACAGGCAAAACTTTTAACCAGCCTCTCTTTACAGCAACAAGCAGTAAATAAAATGGTATAATAATATTATTATAAATTATTGTAAAAGAATAGATAGTTAATAAATTATTTCTTTTACCTTTCATGAAAGAGGAGAAGGACTAATGTTAACTACCCACCAGTTTAAAATTTATGATAACATGATCCGGAGGATCTACAGCTGCACTGATGTGCGCAAAATAAGTGCCACTGTATTGGATCACTTATCATTTTTGGTTCCGCACGATAGTGCAGCTGTTTTTATGGTTACACCGGGGACGAACAGTTTTGCTGCCCCTTTCTTTGTCGGCCTTGATCATATGTACTTTAAGCAATACCAGGAATATTACGAAGAAAAAGATGAATACAAGCAAAAAGCCTTTGCCAGGGGGATAATCCCACCGGTAGATAAAAGCTCGGATTATTTTAATTACAGGGAATGGACTAAAAACGAGCACCGCGTTGATTTCTTACTTCCCCAGCGCATTTATCATATTTCTTGCGTGCAAATTTTCCATCTCAACCGACTGGTAGGTATGATATCCCTTCATCGCAGCCCTAAAAGCCCCGACTTTAGTAAAAAAGAAATGGAACTGCTAAAAATGTTACATTATCACTTGAATAACGTTTTTGAGAAGGCTACCATTATCCAAACAACTCAGGTTGACAGCAAAGATAAAGTGTCGGATATTTTTGGCCTTACCGGGCGGGAATATGAAATTTCTACACTAATTTCCCGGGGTAAGACAAATAAAGACATAGCCAGAGAGCTTTTTATCAGTGAAAATACTGTGAAGACTTATATTAAACGCATATTTGTCAAAACCGAAGTGTCCTCCAGAGTCGAACTGGCATTTTTATTTCGCTTGTAAATAATAAACAGGGGATTCTCACCTCGGCCGGTAAGAATCCCCTGCTATGCGTGACGTTAAAAAATTCTTGTTAATTTACCCATCCCTATGCGAAAATAAAAAGAGCCGTTATCAATACACTTATATAAAAAAATACAAAAAAATCTAAGCGGGGTCCAAATTTCTTTCATATGAAGATATGGCATAACGGTTTAACCCCCTATTATTAGAGTCTATATCCCAAAATCAACTTATATCATAGAATTGCATGTTATGAACTTAACGACGATAGACCGGCGGCCT
>NZ_VNHM01000042.1 GCF_008124625.1 Desulfallas thermosapovorans DSM 6562 | reverse complement strand
AAAAGACCCTCCGGGGAGGGTCTTTTTCAGGAAACAATATTAACCTGGTAGCTTAACCGACCTTAGGCCTGGGGTACAGCCCGGATCTTTCTACAATTTCGGGTACAACCTCTTCCCAGGCAATGGCCATTACGTGCACGCCGTGTACGCCTCTAACATTTTCTTTGATATATTTAATTTGCTCGATGCAAATGTCCACGCCTTCGCGTTTGGGGTCCTCGGCATTTTTCAGGCGTTCCACCAGTTCGTCCGGTACAATCATACCGCTGACGTTATTTTGGATATACTTGGCCGCCCGCCAGCTCTTCATGGGGGTTACACCGGCCAGAATGTGTACCCTCTCATCAATGCCACGTTCCCGTACCATTTCCATGAACCGTTCAAAACGTTCCATATCAAATATGCACTGGGTTTGGATGAACTGTGCGCCCGCCTCTACCTTTTTCTCCAGGCGATCCACCCGGAATTCAAAGGGGTCGGCAAAGGGGTTAGCCACTGCCCCGATGAAGAAACGGGGCTCGTGCTCTTTAATCTCTTCGCCCGAGAAAAACAGTTTTTCGTCCCGCATGCGGCGCAGGTAATAAATGAGCTGCATGGAGTCTATATCGTACACGTTTTTACTCGTGGGATGGTTGCCGAATTTCTGGTGGTCGCCGGAAAGACAGAGTACGTTGCGCATACCCAGGCTGTAGGCGCCCATCAAATCGGACTGCATGGCAATGCGGTTACGGTCCCGGCAGGTCATCTGCACGATGGGCTCTATGCCACAGTTCAACACGTGAACACCGGCCGCTATACTGGATAACCGCACAATGGCTGTCTGGTTATCGGTTATGTTGGTGGCGTCCACGTAATCGCGCATCATTTCGGCGTGATGGCGAATACCTTCGGCGGAAGAATGCTTGGGCGGCCCTATTTCCGCGGTTACCGCAAATTGACCGCTGTCCAGTATTTGTTGAAGTTTACTTAGATTCTTCAATCGATCATCACATCCTCCCTGATGGCCTTACGCGGCCCGCCGTCTCGTGATTTGGACCAGTCTTTGGGCGGCTGGAATTCCATTAGTTTGTCAAGCTTGCCCAGCGCTTTCATGCGGTCGTAAATCAGCTGCCAGGCGCAGTCCACGTCTTTGCTCACTTCGCATTTGCCGTATTGTGAGCCACCGCATGGCCCGTTTAAAATGCTCTTGGAACAGCGGATAATGGGGCAGATACCGCCGGTGCGGTGTAGTATGCAGTCACCGCACAATCCGCACTTTTCCTCCCAGTTGCCGTGGGTTACTGAGCCGCCGATGAACTTGGTATCAAGGGCGGGCACCACCCACTTATCCTTAAACCGCTCGGCCAGGTACTGTACGCCCACGCCGCAGGCCAGGGATACAATGGCGTCCACATCCTTCACCAGGTTATCCAGGGGTACGATGTACTCGGGGTCGCACTGCCTGGTGCAGGTAAAAGTGGTAGCTTCCAGGGGGTTGTTCTCCAGGTTGCGTTTAATGCGCATGGCCGAGGCCAGCACTTCGGTTTCCTTCTCGCCACCGGCCAGGCAAACCGTCACGCAGCCGGCACAGCCAACGAATAACACTTTTTTGCAGTCGGCAATCATTTGGGCGATATCTTCAACAGGTTTTTGTTGTGCTACGATCATGCTGTTTGGCCACCTTCTTTCTGTGGGTTAGCGGCCCCGTTTTTGTTCAAGGGGCTGGGGCCGAGCTGGCGGATGCGTTCCGTCATTTCATTGGCAATCTGGGCAAACCGGCCTCCGTCGGAAGCGGGCAGGTTGAAGAAATCCAACCGTTCGCTGCCGAAACCGATTTCATCCAGTATTTTTTTCACCGCCTGCACCCGTTTTTTAGCGCGGATGTTGCCCTTTAAAAAGTGGCAATCACCTTCCATGCAGCCGGCCACGTAAACACCGTCGGCACCGTTTTCAAAGGTCTCCAAAAGCACCCGGTGTTCAATTGTGCCCGAGCAGGGCATTTCCACCACCCGGATGTTGGGTGAATACTGCAACCTCATCGAACCTGCCAGGTCCGCAGCTGAGTATGCTCAGTAGTGGCAGCAAAAGGCTACGATTTTGGGTTCAAATTCGGCCACTTTAACGCACCTCC
>NZ_VNHM01000041.1 GCF_008124625.1 Desulfallas thermosapovorans DSM 6562 | reverse complement strand
GCCATTGAACTGGAAACCGTTCCTTATCTCATTAGATAATTGATGTCCATAATTCAGTTAGCGTCCCTTATCAGGTGGCGCTAACTGAATTAGTATTTATTCACCAAATAATAAATATGTTCCATGTTATTGAATTAAATATATTGTTATGATAGATATATATATCACTTAATATATAGATAATTTTTAGTAAACTTCAGGAGAGGAAGGAGAGCATATTTTGAGTGTAAAATTAGAGTATGCTAATAATGAGAATCTTTCATTTCTTCAACGGCATCCAACGCTACGCGAATTTCTAACTTCCCCTGCTCTCTTTATTACGATTGGTTCTTTTATAGCTGCGGTAATTATATGTTATACTCAATATGGCTATATTCCAGACGGAACCCGTGAATGGCCTATAGCCCAGATAAAAGTGCCTCTTTGGCACTTGTTGTGGATGGGGTTGTGGACAGGTTATTGTATGGCTATTGTTGGCCAAGCCGGCGGGATTTTTTGCTTACCTTATTTTATGACTATTTTACAGTTTAATACCGTCAATGTAAGCCCGACCTCAACCATTAATACCGCCGTTGGTCCCTGGGGAGCGTTCTTTGGATATTTAAAAGGTAAGCAATTTAACCTGGATATGGCGGTTTTCCCAATATTGGGGGCATGTGTTGGTGCTCTAATCGGTCCATTTATAAGGGTTTATTATCTTAGTGACCCCACCGCATTTAAGGCTATCATAGGTGTTTTACTTGTTTATATGGGATGTAATTTGTGGTACCAAATAACACCAATGTATTTAAAGGGTCAACAGTCATTAGTAACTAAATTTAATGAAATCGCCAGGCAAAGGAAGGAAAGAGGGGAAGCCCCCGATGGTTTGCCCAGCGATTTCAGGGTTGAAACAGTTAAGCGGGACTGGAATGTAGTTCACGTTAAGTATTGGGGCGAAGAACTCAAACTTTCTTCAAAACTTTTAGTAGCTATTGGTTTTGTCATCGGTGTTATTTCTTCCACCCTGGGTGTAGGTGGCGGATTCCTGCTGGTACCCTTAATGGCTATGCTGGGTGTTCCCATGTATGTTTTGGTAACGTGTACTATACCCTTCGTGCTTGCGCTGTCCATAGTTTCACTGTTTTCCTACACTGTTATTTTGCCGCAGTTAACCGGATCACTGGTTGGTCCCGAATGGGGTCTTGGTTTATTTGTAGTTAGTGGTTCTTGTTTGGGTGCCTGGTTGGCTTCCAAGGCCCAAAGGTTTACACCGGATAAAGTATTAAAACCTATGTTGGGTTCCATAATTGGAATATTTGGATTGTTATACGTTCTCAACTACTTTTTCACTCTGCCGTTTAAAGTATAAATATCTATCTTCTATTTAGTGCGAGGTGAATTCTATATGGGACCAATGGCAAGATTGTTTTATTATTTCCTACTACCGATAGCGCCGTTTATTTTTATTTTTGCTGCAGTGTTGGTGATTATATACCATATTAATGTTTATTGGTAAAAAATAATATAATACGCTGTTTATAAAAATACGCTGTTTATAAAGGATACAGCGTATTTTTTTTCTTTACAGAATGACTTAATGCAACATTCATACCAAAGACAATGTGAAAAGATAATGAAAACCGATAAATTTCTATATATACCTGATTAATATTTTTATCAAATAGATCTAAAGTGGAATATAAAGTTAAAAAACTTACAGGGTGATTTAAGATGGTATGGGGTGATAAATTGATGCATCGCTAAGAAAAACGGTTACATTGTCGTTTAGTTAAAATACGATTCAGGTTTGTATCAATAAAACAGTGTGATACCAATATAAATACCTAATATTTTGGTGTATTTTATTTTTTTAACCTGAATCAGGTCATCTTCTAAATTAATTACCAGCTTATTATTTTATTGACTTGAAATTATTTAATAGGTTAAGCCCTTGATTGGTAAGGGTTTATCTTAAGTAATTTAGCATGGAGCATAAAAAAATGATGTCGTCAAGAAGACATTGGCATACAAGTTGCAAATCAGATATAACAAGAACTTATTTATGATATTTGTTTTTCCTATACATCTAAATTGATCTAAACAGCTCAATTGGGGGGTGGACTGATCTAGTTCCTGATTCACCATTAAAAAATTAATTTATTTACTTTTCCAAAGAAAAAGGAGGATGAATAGTGGCTATCAGAAGAATTGAAGCTGACGTAGTGGTCTTGGGCGGAGGCAGTGCCGGTA
>NZ_VNHM01000040.1 GCF_008124625.1 Desulfallas thermosapovorans DSM 6562 | reverse complement strand
ATTCTGCTTAAAATTTTTATATAAATTCATATGAATTTGTTTTAAGGCCCCTAACCACAGTTTTTTAAAGTATCAATTCTTAGACAGGCTGCTAGAGATGGTAAAATTGTTAAACATAAAATTAAAAATAGTGATAAACATACTATTCTTTTCAATAAACTTAACTTTCTCCTTTCTGTTTTAAATTACTTATAGTGACTATCAAACATAGCAAACACAGCAACAAGTCAAATAACTTTATTAGTCTTGTTAAACTAACATTTTATATGACTCTACAATGCCAACACCCTCACAAATTAGGGTTTTCTTTGGTTTTCTCACTTATTCACACAATATCATTTTAAGCAAATTATTGGTGCAACACATTTACCAGGGAGTTAATTTACGGCTTTTGACCTGTGATCCTTTATCTTATAAAAGCCAATTATGGATATATCAGATTAAAATCACCTTTTTTAAGATATTTAACCACTTACCACGAATTCATTTTTAACTTTCACCGAACTGATACAGCTTTAGAAGTTGATGAACCAGATTCTTTGCTGCCCGACTCTATAACACTGTGCAATGCATACGCCCGGTATTCACCACTGGGAACAGCTAATACTTTGTTGCCGGTTATTATATTCGTTCCGTAATCCTCAAAGCTCCAGGAACCTTGACTTACCCAATTACTGCCCACCTTTTTTTGCAAATAAAGAGTTAACGAAATAACGTCAACATTTGAGTATGCTGTGGTTTTACCGCTGATTTTTATTGTCCCGTTCATATTGCTGGTGATACTGCATGTCCCATCTGCCAGCCATTGTAAAGCTTCTGGCCCAATGGCACTGAATACGCTGCTTTCTCCTCCGCTTTCTGATAATTCACCGGCCTGGGCGGAAGAGACCAAAAGAATGCAGAACAATAAAACGGAAAAAATTAATATTCCTTTCCTTGCCAACTGTCCACCTCCTTTCTACTAATAAGACTTTTGGGAAACATAAAATGATTCTCCAATTTAGTTAAAATATAACAGGTTTTTTATGTAATAATGTCGAATACCAAAGGCACCAGTTATATGTGAGGGATATTATGAGCGGGTTAAAAGCAGAGGATATATTGATTTATTATGAGAAAACCTTTCATGCTGCTTTTTTTATAGCAAAGAATAAAGAAATTGCCGAAGATGCTACCCAGGAAGCTTTTTTAAAGGCTTATAGTAAATTTAAAGGATTGCGTGATCCTAATAAAATAGGCCCCTGGCTGGCAGTTATCGCCATGAACTGCGCCAAGGACCTATTAAAAAATAAAAAATTATTGGTTGATAACATAGAAACAATTTTTACCCAAAAAACAAATGATACAGACGAATTCTCCAAGTTGGATTTGAAATTAGATACGCAAAAAATTTTAAGTATAATGACCATTGAACACAAACAAGTATTAGTATTACGCTATTTTTACGATCTTCCGGTAAAGGATATAGCTAATTGCCTGGGTATTTCGGAAGCCGCTGTTCGTTCAAGATTACACAGGGCAAAAGCGGAGGTTAAAAAGATAATTAAAGTTAATGATGCGGAGTAAGGAAGGTGTTATGTATGGAACAAGACAGGATTGATGAAATAATAAAAACCGCAATGAAGGATATGAAGGTGCCGCCACCTCCTCCGGAGGAGTTTCTACACCGCCTTAATAAAAAATACCATGAAAGACGAAAAAAACTGGTGGCGGCCAGGGTAAAAACACTTTTTGCTGCCGTAGCTGTAATTTTATTGGTGATAGTTGCCACTAACTCATTTATCCTTAAAAATGCAACGGCGGTTGGAAATGTCATTTCGAAGTTTTTTTATGTGGAAGGTGAAGGCAGTATTAATAATATTGTCTTCAAATTTTTCCACAAGCCCAAGAATGAACAGGACGAAATACATGAAATTACTACAATTCAGCCTGTAACAATACCCCTTGAAGAGGCCCAGGCAAAAGTGCCCTTCAAAATACTACTGCCCCTTTACCTGCCTGACGGCTTTTGTTTAGATAAGGTAACGTTGGAAGAGGTCTATGCCCCCAGCTATATAATCACTTTGTATTACAAAAGCTCAAAAGGCGAAATGCTGTCAATCTGCGAGGAAAATATCATTGGTGAAACCGGACGCGGTTATATGTACGATAAAGATGATACAATAATAGAAGAGGTGTCCATAAATGGTTCCACAGCTACCGTGGCCAACCTGAAAGATAAATACGTACGGTTATTTTGGCTCAACCAGAGCATATCAATAGAAATACTTGGCCAAGTAACCAAAGAGGAGGCAATTAAAATTGCAAAAAGCCTCAAATAACCGGGTTGCCATCATTAAAGCAAGCTGACACTTTATTTTTGGGCTCACAGTTTTATTTCATTGTGCAAATCATGAAGTTTTATCTTAGATCCGGTAAGTAGGGCTTGCTGAACGAAACAAAAACCCAACAAAATCAAGGATTCAGGAACATATTTGTCGAAATAAAATGCATGGAAAATGCGGTAAATG
>NZ_VNHM01000039.1 GCF_008124625.1 Desulfallas thermosapovorans DSM 6562 | reverse complement strand
ACCTTGCAAATTGCCTCCAGCGCTTCCTCCTGGCCAAAGCCCAATTCACGCATTATGCTTTTTGCAACCGGTAGCAAATCATAAAATCCCGTACTGGCAAAATAATCTTCCAGGCTTTTTCCCGGCATATTAAACACCACCCGCAAGTTAAATTTCCAGTTCCTGCTGAGCCTGGTAAACAATATCCTCATCAACCAGCCTTTGTTTCTTGCCACTGGCGATTATCAGGCAGGTAGTAACAAGGTTGTTAACCAGTCTGGGTAAACCCTTGGTAATACCGTAAATTGCCTCCAAGGCCGCCGGGGTAAGCACATCCTCATGCAACCCGGCATTTTTCAACCGGCTGGAGCAATAATCCCCCACTTCATCCCGTTTAAGCCCGTACATAAAATATTTTACGGTAATCCTTTGCCGCAGCGGGTTATTGACATTCAAAGCCAGCTTATTCCTGATTAACGGCTGCCCGGCCAAAATTAAAATAAACGGGTTTTGAGAGTCCATTTTAAAATTAAAAAGCAGCCGCAGTTCCTCTAAAATTTTAGTAGTCGCCAAGTGTATTTCATCCAGTACTATGACCGGGGTTACATGGCGCTCGTAATATAAACTGTTTATGGCCCCCTGGATTTGATGAAAAATAGCGACCTTCTTATGCTTGGGCTCTTCGCCCAACTCCAAAGCCAGGCCCTGGTAAAACTCGAGCACAGTTACTGTGGACAGGGCAAAATAACAGGTCTTGAAATGCGCCGGGTTAAGTTCATGCACGTATTTCCTAAGGGCAGTGGTTTTACCGCAGCCGGGTTCCCCGGCAACTAGGCCGATGCCCCGTACTTGTTGCAAATACTTCAGGCGGGATGCCAGCTCTTTAAGATCCTGGCCTGTAAACAGCTGGTCAAAGCCAATCTCCTTGCTAAAGGGGTTGAATTTTAACCCGAAGAATTGGGTAAACATTACACATCACCTGCTTTACCGGTACTATCGTGCTGGGTTTCAAAGATAGAGCTAAAAGAGACAACCGGTTCTGCGATGGGCTTTCTTGTTTGCACAGGGAGTGTGTCTTCAGGTTCACCCCGTGTGGCCGGGCGGCCAGGTCCTTTCCTCCTGGCACTGGCATTTTCAGATAAATTGACCTGCCGGGCTTCGCCCACTTTAACCCCTTCACGGTACAGAAAGACCGGCTGGGCCGGGTTATTCAGCCACCGGGGCTCGTATCTCACTTCCAGGCGGGTATTGGCAAGCTTTTGGTCAGTTTCATAAAGCACACTCTCTAAAGATAAAGTGGCATCATGGTTGACTTTACGTGTAACGCGCAAAAGAAAAAGTTCATCTAAAAGGGCCGGGTCGAGAAACATACGCACCTCGTCCGCCTGGGACATGAAATAATCCAGTGGACTCATTTGCAAAGCGCTATGCATTTTGCGCTGGTAATCATCCTCCAGCCACTCCCAAAAACGCAGGTTCAACTCTTCCAATGACTTAATCTTTTCCGGCTCTATAAGGCTTAAAAAGCGCATACGTACCGTTCTAAAAAAGCGTTCAATTTTCCCTTTTTGGTTGGGGGAAAAAGGTTCTGCATGTAATAAACTGCAGCCCAGGCTGGCGCAGATAAAAGCCAGCTGGCCACAGCGGTACACTTTGCCGTTGTCGGTGTATAGAAGTTTGGGCAAACCGCGTTTTAAAATCGCATCCTTAAATATATCCCGTATAGCCTCGAAATTTTGTTCCCAGCTAAACCGGGCATGGGTAATGAGGCGGCTGGCATCATCAATATAGGCGATCAGGTAAGTGCGTTTCTTGACCCGGCCTAGCTTTAGGTAGGGCCCATAAAGAATATCCGTTTGCCAAAGCTGATTTACCTTCTGGTGCGCAAATCGTTTCATTTCCTTTTCTTCCGTGCCTGTGTCTTGACTGTTGACCAGTTCTTGATTCTGCGCTAAAAAGCGGTAAAAAGTAGCCTGTGAAAGCTTGTCCGGTGTAAATACACCGTCTTTAACCAGCTCTTCATAGAGTAAAATACCACTGAGTTTGGGCTTGGCGGCCTTTTTTTCCCGTATCTTCAGCGCGATTTCTTCCGTTACACGACGGCTCTTACCCCGGTCCGACCGGTAACCCGGCTTTAGTCCCTCCAGGCCGTGTCGCCGGTAAAGATACAGCCACCATTCAAAGGTTTTTACCGTATAGCGCCTTGGGCCGTAGTGTGGCATATCAACCGGCTTGGCCGCCAGCTTTTTAAAGTATTCTTTCTGATTTACCGTTTGATTGTTCAAGACCGGTGCAATCAGCGAAAATTTTTTAAGGGCGATTTTTTCCCGCTCTTTTTCGTCAAGCATGGCAAAATCAAGACCTCCTAAAATCATGAAAATTTTGGAGGCCTCAAGCGCTTGAAGCCATTATTGGGCGCCGTTTCCGGTAATCATAACATTTTACCCCGCCGCCTCACAGGCAAAAGTTGTGTTGGTATTGACATTTGCACTTCGAGGGTGCACAAGCGGCTACGGATATGCTAAAATAATATGCTAAGGAGCCATGAAGGAGTACCCGCATTGTTTGTGAAACCTTGCCTGAAAGGTTTGGATTTGGGGAAATCCGGTTGTTACAATGCGCAGTACTTTTTGGGCTCCTTTTCTTTTGTCCTGTTCGTCCGGCGGCAGGCTGATACCGGGGATAAGCTGGCGCAGGCCTACTTTAATGCGGTTTTGGTTGTTTAAAAACCGTTTCAAATAGAATTGCAAGTGGGCCGGAGCCCATCCCAGGTTCTTTAAAAGCTTTAAACAGGCTCGGAGAGAATGATTGGAGTCTAATATATAGCACAAAGCCATAAGGATTGTCTCAATGGTGTATTGAAAATATGGCAGACAAAAGGAAGGCAGGTAGGAAATGGT
>NZ_VNHM01000038.1 GCF_008124625.1 Desulfallas thermosapovorans DSM 6562 | reverse complement strand
ATTTGTCCAGACTGCGGTAAAACCATTTCCATTCTACCAACCTTTCTTCTCCCGTACTTCCAACATACAATGGACTTTATCATCCGTATCCTACTTACCTCCTGGATTGTCTATCGTCTTATATGTTCACGGCAACTGCGTCGATTTTATGAGAAACGTGCCTACGGTAAACTAACTGAGATTGAACTTTTTATTAGGGAGCATGAAAACCGCAAGGCGTTGCCTGACGCGTTAAAAGAAAAAGCCATAAAAATGCTTCAGATGATCCAAGCTTTGGGGAAAGCGACCTTCGTTAGAAGGTGGTGGGGTCATCGGATTAGCAGTTTTATGGCACATTCATTGTACCATGGTGCGCGCGTGGTGAAAACCATATAACGTTTCCACATACTTTTTTCGTCGCTTTATCCATGGGTGTGCCATTATAATGAAAATAATGGTTAGCCGGCTAGCCTACCCTTCACAAGGAGGCTATAACCAAGTGGATGAAAACATAAGGGAAAAGATTGCGTTGTTTCGTTATGGGATAATTGCACCATTGTTGAATGAACAAGTCGATCGAGAGGTCTATTTGGCCGAGCAATCCGCTAAAAAACATGAAGTGCCGCATTACGGGGAAAGGGCCTATGCTGCCAAGACGATTCTTGAATGGCTTTTGCTTTACCGCAGGCAAGGTTTCGATGGTCTAAAACCGGCCCGACGTAGTGACCGAGGTCAGTTGCGCACTCTTTCGTCTGATCAACAAGACTATATACTGGCGCTGCGTAAAGAGCGGCTTTGGATGCCTGTCACTGTTTTCTATGATCAATTGATTGAACAAGGTGATGTATTTCCCAAAGAGGTATCTTACTCTACAATTCACCGTTTCCTTAAAAAGCAGGGATTGCTGGGTAAGGAAACGCCAAAAACAACGGAACGCAAGCGGTTTGCCCACGCTAAGGTGAATGCCCTCTGGCAAACCGATGCAAGTGAAGGACCGCGCCTTCGCATCGGAGGGAAAGTGGTACGTACTTATCTAATAGCTTTCATTGATGACTGCTCCAGGCTCGTACCCTATGCGATGTTTGTGCCATCTGAAAAATTTGATGGGTTGCGTATGGTGATGAAAGAGGCATTGATCCGGCGCGGTATTCCGAGGATAATATATACAGATAATGGAAAAATATTTCGTTCCCAGATTATGCAATTTGCTTGTGCATCTCTAGGGATTCAACTACTACATACCCAAGCCTATGATCCCCAGGCCAAGGGTAAAATAGAACGCATGTTTCGCACTTGCAAAACCAGATTCTACACACTGCTCAAAGCAAGTCCGGCCTCTTCGCTTAATGAGCTTAATGAGCGATTCTGGAGATGGCTTGAGGAGGATTACCACCGCAAACCACATGCCTCGCTGAATGGTCGGATGCCGCTGGAAGTGTATTTGTCGCAAGTGGATAGTATCCGCACCGTAGATGACCCCTTAGCACTTGATTCCGTATTTCTCAAACGTGCTTTTCGCAAGGTCAAACATGACGCCACTTTTTCCCTTGAAAACCGGCTGTATGAGGTACCCGATATTTATGCGGGACGGAAAGTGGAGCTGCGCTATGACGAAAGAGGCGTTCATCTTTATGAGGATGGCAAAGCAGTTGCTCAAGCTGTGGTGGTCAGCTTCCATGACAACGCTCATATGAAGCGCCATCGCTCTTCATTATCGTTTAGAGAACTGCATGCGAAGGAGGATGGGGACGATGTATAAAGCTTTTTATTCTCTGGCTGCCGCCCCGTTCTCCAAGGAGTTGAAGGTGTCCGATGCCTATGTATCTACGCCGCATCAGGAAGCCCTAGGGTGCTTGAATTACATGAAACAGGTGCGCGGCATGGGAATTTTCGTTGGTGAACCAGGAGCCGGAAAAACTTATACGTTACGTGTATTTACTGATTCATTGAATAAATCGCTGTACAAGGTTGTATACTTTCCACTCTCTACAGGATCGGTGAACGATTTTTACCGGGGACTGGCCTTCGGCCTTGGAGAAGAACCGAAAAATCGCAAGGTCGATTTGTTTCGCCAGATTCAACAAACGATTACGGTTTTGTTTTACGAGCGGAAGATCACGCCGGTTTTTATTCTGGATGAGATGCAGATGGCCAAGGATGTTTTCCTGAGCGATTTAAGTTTGATATTCAATTTCCAAATGGACTCGCACAACCCGTTTATTCTTCTGCTTTGTGGTTTGCCATATTTGCGGGACCGGCTGGCGCTAAACCATAACCGTCCACTCGCCCAACGGCTACTCTTAAGCCATCATATTGAGCCGCTGGACAAGGAGGAGGTAAAAGGGTATGTGCTACACCACATGACCCTTGCCGGAGCCAAGCATCCCATCTTTACCGATGCTGCTCTCGAAGCCATTGCCGCTTGTACACAAGGTTATCCCCGGCTGATCAACAAACTAGGGACTCACGCCTTGCTGCATGGCTATATGAGAAAAGCCGAACAGGTTGACGCTGAGATTATCCGCATTGCAGCGCAAGAGAATGGGATGTGATACCCACATGATACCATGGAAACGAGATGGGCGAATTTTGTACAATATCCAAACCGATCGCTGGGATGTCTGGGATGTTTATTCCAAGCCATTTGCTTTACATTGCGGAGAGTGCTTCGAGATAAAGATTGGGGACCATTTTTTACCTTGCCGGATCGAAATGGACCCTGACTGGGTTATATACCTTAGCAATACCCGGTTCCACCTGCATCCAAAGGCCAGTTACCGAATTCGGGTGGAATAAATATACTATACCTTGATCTTGTTTTAAGGACAAGTCCCTTAAGCAGTCAGCTATTTCCTGACTGCTTACTTTATGGTAAAAACAGCTGCCGAAATACCGTGATTATGTGAAAACTTGGGTTCGAATATGCTTGATTAATGTGCAAAATATTGGTTTAACCCCTCGTTTTTCAACTGCTCTATTTTGCAAATGAGGTGCCGATTTAATTTGCTAATTCACA
>NZ_VNHM01000037.1 GCF_008124625.1 Desulfallas thermosapovorans DSM 6562 | reverse complement strand
TAAGAGATATTTGTGATTTTTAGTTTTGGGTAAACGGTTTTTCCTGGCTTCTTAAGCCAGTGTTATACATGGGCTGGGAATTATGCAATTGGCTCTAATAAAGTATTAGAAAAAGGCGCCAATAACCCCGATCAATTAATTGATAATGTTAAAGAAATAACGGAAGAGTAACCTGAAAAAATATTTAAAATAGGCGGGCGAAGCTACCTTGTCAGCTTGGCCCGCCTTTATCTTTATTAAATTTTAATTATTGTTCACTGCCTCACTTATTGCGAGAACATAGTTATTCAAGGTATGTTTATTAGCCGACAAAAACTTTTCCCTTAGACCCTTTGATATTTCTATCTGTACTCCTTGTCCGTCTATATTTTTATTCACTATGTTATCCGGCGACATGCCGGCCAGATTCTTCGGAGCATCTTGCACAGTAAAACCATACTTCGTGAGAGATTTTTTTATTCTGTTTGCCAATTTAGTGTCTCGTCCTCCGATATATGTGAATTCCTTTTCACCGTCACACCCGTGGATTGATAATGTAATTTTAGATTCAGATACCATTTGCATTGCAGCTGCTTCGGCAAATTTGTCTGAGGGAACATGTAGTGAAAAATTATCTGTGCTTTTTAAACCCTGAAATGAATAATAGTTGTAGTTATTATGGGAAGCTAAGGCATAAGCTAATTCAGTAGTGCCTTTTTCAATTTTACCTCCATGAATTGCCACAACTGCAACATTAGAATCTGTTACATTAGCTTCAATTTCATAATCAACATCCACATTTGTTTGAAAATCCAGTAATCTTTTTAATTCATTAAGTTCATTTTTTTGTGTTTTTATTTTTTCATTTGCAATTTCCAATTGTTTTTCTAGTGCTTTATTCTTATCTTCCAATTCTGCGCTTTCGTATTTTACATAACCTAAATAACCTAACAATAAAATAAGTAATAATGCAAATACGTTAATTGCTTTAATATGCTTTTTTATGTTCATCTCTTCTTTCAACCTCCTCTGCTGGGTGCTTTGTAAGGTGAAAAAGGCCCTCGCTTGAGGGCCTTCCCGTCACTCTAATCCGGCTTGCTCATTGATCATATCGTCTTGCTCCAACATATCGTGGACTCCAATAACATTTAAAAAATCCACCCACTTTATCACGCCAGTCGCGGCTAAGACTCCCCCGCATCAAACTTTACTTGAGCTGCAAGATCTTGATCTTGTTGGTTTAGCATTATATTTAGTATTGTTCATGTTTAAAACATTCGCGATTTCATTATTGAATTCCTTCTGTAAAACACTGTTGTCTTTTTGTATGATGAAGGCATACTTGATTGCGATAAACTCAGTGCTGAAAAAGCATTTGCCAATGAAAAGATGGAATTTATATTAACGAATTAATGGAAACAAATATCGAAGGTGTTTACGCCGCCGGCGACAACAGAGTAAAGTATTTAAGACAAGTTGTCTCAGCAGCAGGTGACGGCGCTACCGCAGCAGTTACAGCGGAAAGATATATTGAATAAGCCAATGATTTTAAAACCAGTGTACTGGAAAGTAAAAAACCTGTCATATTGTCCTTCTTTAACCCAAATATTAAAACAGTTCCCGGCAATAATAATAAAAGAAACTAATCATCGGAGGTAATCTATGAAAATCAAAATCAAAGATAGAGTTCTATTGGGAGTTGTGTCAGGTGTACTGGCTGGAATGCCAAGCTTATTGTTAAACATTTATGAACATAAGAAAGGCTTGGTTAATATGACTTACCCGCAATCTGCGGGAACCTTGTCATTAAAAAAAAGCCGGATAAATACCATTGAGGGTAAGATTATCAGTCATGTAACAAATGCTATTGGAATGTCTAGTTCGGGAGTAGCAACAACTTATATAATGTCTTCCACTGGTCGGGATCACCCCATCCTTAAAGGGATAGGTGTGCATTATCTATATGGAGTTATACTTGCGGCAATATTACCCAAGTTTGGTCTGGTTGCTAAAGTCAAACCGAAGTTTCCGGTTTTAGGTTTAATAGAACACACAATATCCGGAGTTTTGTGTGGATTACTCGTAGCCCGGTTGGGTGATGACAGTTTATTTCCCGACAAAAGAACAAGCATAGATGAAAAAACCTATAAGAAGCCAGTAGTAAATATCAAAGCAAAAAATTCAAATATCTAAAAACCGCCTCCGTATTAAACGAAGGCGCTCACGTTTTATTCATACCAGCAGGAAATACTATAAATAAAATACAGTTTGTCATGCCTAGCTAATCAGTTTTGGTTAAGCCCTCCGCAATATAATCTATAATTACGTTCATAACTCTAGGAAACAAATCTTTACCTAACTCTTCCTTATGTAGTCGAAGCAGCATAATGGCATGAAAGACTGCATTAATTAAATTATTTGTATCCGGGAAGAATCAAGGGTTAATAATAAAGCCAGAACCAGCAACCCAAAAATAACTACAAAGGACTGATTAAACTATGCCTTTCGCCAAAATTAATGGTATCAATATCAATTATGAAATCCGTGGTACAGGCCCCCGGGTCCTGTTTATCCACGGCATAGGTGCCGACTTAAAGCACTCCAAAACCAGATCCGCCGGTGGAAACGAAAATTACGATAGGCTCTTCCGGCAATTGTGTTTCAAAAGGTATAATAAAAAAATGGTTTACAAAAACCCAATTAAATGTATTTTATGTTTGTGAGGTTTTATATTTTGAAAACAGTAACTGCCGCTATCTTAATGAAAAATGGACATGTTTTGATTGCCAAAAGGGGTTATGACGGCAACGCAGCAGGTAAATGGGAATTTCCAGGGGGAAAGATTGAAGCTGGTGAAACCCCGGAAGAATGTTTGCGACGGGAAATGAAAGAAGAATTTTGTATTGATGTTGAAGTCAAAGAATTCTTCGGTAAAAGTATTTACCGCTATGAAAATGTTACTATAAATCTTCTAGCTTATTGGACCAGGTGGGTTTCCGGAAATATTTTCCCCACTGTTCACACTGAATATAGATGGGTGAAACCAAAGGATCTTGTTAAGTAGGGCTTGCTGAACGAAACAAAAACCCAACAAAATCAAGGATTCAGGAACATATTTGTCGAAATAAAATGCATGGAAAATGCGGTAAATG
>NZ_VNHM01000036.1 GCF_008124625.1 Desulfallas thermosapovorans DSM 6562 | reverse complement strand
ATTTATATGAACATGAAGGCAAATCACAAAGAGCAATTTCCAAAATTCTTGGGGTGTCACGCAATACCGTCAAGAAATATTGCGACGGTTCACACGTGCCGTGGGAACGCCAAGGGAAAAGCGGACGCCGGCAGTACGTGATAACCGATGAAATTATGGAATTTATCAAAAGCTGCCTTGCCTCTGATGAAGCAGAGAATATAAAGAAACAGAAGCACACTGCCAAGCGGATATACGATCGACTAGTGGACGAAAAAGCCTTTAAAGGCGGCGAATCAACGATACGCGAGATAGTAGCCAAGCTTAAAGAAAAGCAGAAAAAAGTATTTATACCGTTATCATATGAACCCGGGGAAGCAATACAAATAGACTGGGGTGAGGCAACAATCTATCTGGCCGGCAAAAAGATCAAGGTAAACCTATTTTGTATGCGTGAGTGTTACAGTGCAGATATATATTGTCGGGCCTTTTACCGCCAGAACGAAGAAAGCTTCCTTGAGGGCCAAATTACTGGATTTGAGTATTTTGATGGAGCACCTAAGCGAATGATATTTGATAATGCAAAGGTTGCAGTAAAAGAAGGCTTTGGTGTACATGCAAAAGCCCAAGATAGATACAAAGCATTATCAGCCCATTACGCATTCAAATGTGAATTTACTAATATTGCAGCAGGACACGAAAAAGGGCTGGTAGAGGGGCTTGTAGGCTGGGTAAGGCGTAATATATTAGTGCCCATACCAAGAGTAGCTACTATGGACGAGCTAAACGCCGAAATATTACGCAGATGCCTCAAATACCGTGAGCACCAAATAAAGGGCAGAGAACAAACCGTAGGTAAAATGGCACTGACTGCAAGAGTAAGGATGACCCAACTGCCCCGATACAGATTTGACCCCAGTAAGAGTATAACCGCAAGAGTTGACGATTTTTCCACGGTAAGATTTGACTACAACCACTACTCTGTACCGGTAAAATATGCCGGAAAAGAAGTTAGCGTTAAGGGTTATGGCAATGAGGTTGTGATGTTCCACCGGAATACTGAGATAGCCAGGTACCAGCGCTGTTACCAAAGAAGACAAACTAAATACAGGCTTGAGCATTACATAGATCTTATAGAAAAAAGGCCCCGCAGCGTATTTAACGCAAAACCCGTAAAGAGCAATATATCGGCTGAATTGCTTGAGATAGGCAAACGGCTATCTGGGCCGCGGGAAATGGTAAAGCTTTTACGGCTACTTGTTGACTATGGAGAGGACAAGCTAATGTCCGCTATAGATAGCATACAAAACCCTGAAATATCTGTAGAGCAAATACGGGCCTACCTGATAAATACGCCAGCTAAAATACACTCACGGATAGATATAAAGGTCACAAAACCCCAGCTTAATAAGTATGACAATCTAATGAGCGGGGGTGCTACAGTATGACCGGAGTAAATTCTGTCCAGATAAACCCCACTAAGGAAACCATAAAACTTTATGCAAAACAACTCAAAACTCCAACGTTTGTAGATTATGAAAATGTTGTTAGACAGTTACAGCCCGGTGACGGATACGATAAATTTCTGTGCCAGCTTATGCAGTTGGAAGTTTTACAGCAACAGGAAGCAGGGCAAAGACGGCGGATTAAAAAAGCTGGGTTTCCTATTATGAAAACCCTTGACGAATTTGATTACACCAGGCTCGAACATGTATCGGAATCTTTCATATGGGAACTTGCCTCTTGTGACTTCATTAAAAACCGGCAAAACATAGTAATGATAGGTAACCCAGGTGCTGGAAAGTCGCATTTGTCCGTAGGGCTAGGCATCAAAGCCTGTTACGCTGGATTTAACGTTAAATTTTATACAGCTACAAACCTTGCAAACGAACTTGCAGAGGCAGTACAGTTCCACCGGCTGTCCAAACTGGAAAAAAGCCTGGCCAAAATTAACTTATTGATAATAGATGAGCTCAGTTACCTGACCTTTAACCGCTACCAATCCGAGATGCTTTTTCAGGTAATATCAGAGCGTTCTGAAAGGGCGAGTATCATTGTGACTACCAATCTTGAGTTCTCCAGGTGGACAGAGCTGTTTGAAAACGAAATCATGGTTGCAGCTTTAATTGATAGGGTGACATTCCGCTCACATGTACTGAACATGAATGTCAAAGAGTCCTACCGCTTAGAACAGACCTTATCAAAAGGAAACGAGGTTAATAAAGAACCTATAGAAGATTAGTTAGTTATACCACGTCTAACGGGCAGGGTAAAAAATAGGGACCGGCGTGGTAGGGGCCATATGCAGTTGCAATACCTTCCTGGCCGGCTCGGTTTATCTCGGGCCAAAAACAAAGGGGTGAGAATGACAGGTAATTAATACACTGTGGCTATTAGTCTAATACCCCATTTGATCGGGTAAAAAAGCAGTGCAGAAACTGACGTCTTGTCGATGACGGGCAATACGCCGGCAACTACATGCTTTCCGGTCGGTGGGCCAGGCGCCCATAATCCCGGGTGTCTTAAAGGAGAGTGATTTATCGGTAGATATGTATAAAAACAGCCTAACCGGCTCCCGTCATATTGTAACAGGTCACGAAACCTGGCAATTGGCGAAGGACCGGGGGGCTATACAGGAACCGTGCACCATTTTTTTAGGTGCCGGTGCTATGCGGACATTGCCTACCCGTACCGGCCCTGTAAACCAGCCTGGTCAGGGATGTATTGCAAATGCATATGGCAACTTATGCGTTAACTATTAATCGAAAGCAGCCCTATCCCCCTGCTCGCTGCTTGGTTGATTGTTTAGCTTACTCATACTTATATTAGGCTGTGGACAGTGCCGCCCTGTGGACAACCCTACGGGTTGACACACAGGGCTTGGATAACGCTTCGCGTTAACCACACTGCCCACAGCCATAGCTACTTAAAAAAATAACCACCATAATCACTAAAACTAAATAGAAAGACCCATGTTAAAAATCAACGTAAAATGACGTTTTCATTACCCTGGTGGTATATTGAGTTTGACAACATACCACCAGGAAAACTAAAGCATACTCGTTGATAAGTGGATCAATATTTTCACAGCAGTTTTCCCAAAGTGGCTCACTTTTTTTCCAGCGTTAGTGGCTCAACATTTTTCCAGCGAGTGGCTCACAATTCTCTTGACAATCGCAGATTATAGATTATCACATTGGACTTTCCTGCGAAGGAAAACATGCCGCCCAGCTTGTACAGAGAGCTTTGTGGAAACGTCAACTATTTTCTGGAA
>NZ_VNHM01000035.1 GCF_008124625.1 Desulfallas thermosapovorans DSM 6562 | reverse complement strand
TTTTTGCAGTTTATTTTAGTATTGACACCGGGTGCAGATTGTTCAATGTGATAAAATAGCGGGGGTTTTGGATAATTGAAAATGAGAATCTACAAAATATCGTTTCTCTTGCGGTTCTTCTTGAACACCATCACGCAAGCGGGAATGCCTGTTCCAAAGAACAAGTTTTCAGGCAACCCGATAACGGCATCCAGTAAATTGTGTTTAATAATTGCTTTCCGTATTTTTCCTTCACTTGCTCCCCTAAACAGCACGCCATGGGGAAGAATCACCGCTGCTCTCCCGTTTTCCGCCAGCGAATAGATAATATGCAGGACAAAAGCATAATCACCTTTGGATGCGGGCGGCACTCCCCAAGCAAATCGACCATGGAGATCCAGGCTTGCTTCCATTTTATACTTTTCGTTGTTACTCCCTTCCCCTGCGAAGCCCATCGCCCATTTGTCAAGCGAGAACGGGGGATTGGCAACGATCACCTGGAACTTCATCAGTTTTCCGTCTTCCAAATGAAGCGGATTGGCCAGGGTATCGCCCCATTCGATTTTGGCATCATCAATCCCATGCAGATACATGTTCATCAATGCCAGGGAGTGAGTCTGGCCGTTTCGTTCCTGGCCGTATACCGCCACTTTTCGGCTCGACACTTGTCTTACCACCCGGATTAGAAGGGAACCAGAACCGCAAGTGGGGTCATAAATACGATCATTTTCTTGAGGTTTCATCAGTCTTGCCAGCAGTTCGGATACTTCTGGTGGCGTAAAAAACTCTCCGCCTTTTTTGCCAGCATCACTGGCAAACATGTTGATCATGTATTGATACGAATTCCCGATAATATCCTCATCCTCAAGCACCGAGGGCCGCAGATCCAGCTTGGCAAAATCCTCCAGAAGCGTCTTTAACATCGCGTTTCGTTCTTTCGTCTTACCCAGAATCGCTTCGGAGTTGAAGTCAATATTGCGGAATACGCCCCGTAATTTCCCCGTATTTTCATTTTCCATATGTTCCAGTGCTTTGTTAATAATCTCGCCGATTTCGGGATCGTTCCGTTCACTGTATATATAGTCAAACGTGGAGAATTCATCGAGGATAAACCGTTCCCTGGACATTGCCCGCTTTATCCATTTCTGATCCCCGTTATACCGCTTAGTATGTTCCTCAAGCCTCTCTTTGTATGTATCGCTCAGATATTTCACAAACAGCATGACCAGCACATAATCCTTGTAAATGCTAGAGTCAATTTTCCCCCTGAAAGTGTCGCAAGCCTGCCAAAGAACCGAATTTATATAATCTTGTTTTGTTTTTTCCATGTTTCACCCTCACTCTTCGTGCATTTTTATGATTGAGTAAGCAATCGCCTTATAAAACCTTTCCTTTTCGGCCATGAGTTTTTGATACAAATGCTTTTCTTCTCTATATAATTGTTGTATTTTTATAATCTTTTGCTGTTTATCTAAATCCAGTTTGGGAATCTGTATTTGTTCCAAAATCTGCTTGTTCGTGCTTGGGATATTGGTTCCTGTCTGAAACTTTAATAATTCATTCTTCACTTTACCGGTGTTCAAGAACCACGCAACATAACCTGGTAGTACTGATAAGTTATGAATTTCAATGTTGGCAAAATAAGAAGGAACCAGCAGTCCTTCTTGTTTCTTTTCTATCAACACCGCTGTATTGGGATGACTAAGTCGAACAAGAATATTTCCCTCACGGGCGAAAAAATCATTGCCAATGATTTCCTTGCTCTTAAAGCTCTCGACGAGATCCTCTGTAAACGTACCGTCTTCCTGTATGTTTTTAAGGGTTATTATTGGATATTCCGCTACAGCTTCCAAGTCTATTTCAGCCTTTTTCCTGGAAAGCACAAGCCCCATTCTAATTCGAGCAATTTCACCGAGGTACATGCTACACTTCCTTGTTAAATTTAATTTTTAATACGTCGGTCTGAATTGTTAAATATAACATATAACAGCAATTGTCTTTCGTCAATTACTTTTTAAATTTTTCTTCCAACTATGAGCCGTAGATGTATTTAATAGATCGATAGCAGGTTAACCTTTTTTATTGACAGCATAAGGAAGGAAGTTGAAATTGAAAAAGGCTGGATGGGCAATCTGCTGATCCAGCAAACAAGCCAGAACAAAAGCATGAGATGTGTTTTCAATATCGTGGAAAAATTCATCTTGTTCTATATAAAAGGGCACAGGGAGCACCTAATTTCAAGCATGCAAAAACCCCCGTGGTTTTCCACGAAGGCTCTTGGTATAACTTTAAATAAGAGAACGTAAAAAGTTTTGTGTAAATGGTTATAACTTACAATAAAAGCAGCTGACTATTTATGCAAAACACTATGGACAAAAACCATCAAGGAACTGCCCAGAGAAAGTAAAACCGTTAAATACGTGCGCACCATGCTCAAGAACCTCGCTAAATCAGAGCGAACCTCTCAGTTCCTACCCTAACAAAACCTACTATAACGGTTCATACTATCTATCTGGACAGAAAAGGCCAGTTCAATGTCCCGTTCGTATTCTACATTGACCCTCTGTTTGCAGATGAGCCTAACCTAAGATAAACCAAGCGCTGCATTTCACCTCATCTGCCATGCCGGTTTCATTGGATTAGCAATCTTACCCAAAACTTCAATCAAAAATAAGAGTGATTGTTTAACCACAAGATTGGAAATAATAGTTAATCAATAATTTTTACCGTTCAATGGGGCAATTAGCAAAAAGGCCATGTAAAAGCTCAGGCGCCATTACTTATACTTCTGTTTTTAGTAGCGGGATCTATAAAAGTATTTTTGCTAATCTAAAAGGGGACCACTACAAGCCCCGTGCGCACGAAAAAATGGGACCACCCTGATCAAAATTTCCTGTAAGCTGTAGGTGGGACAAACCGCAGCGAACAGGAGGAAAGGAAATGATCAGTGTGGTCAATAAAGAGATTATCAGAAGACTCTACTTTAAGCAACAGAAATCTATTCGCTGGATAGCCCGTGAATTAAAGATGTCCAGAAAAACCGTGCGCAAAGCCCTGGTGGATAGTGATGAGCCCAAGTACAACCTCACCCGCCCCAAACCTAAACCGGTAACCAGCCATATCCGGCCAATCATTAAACAGTGGCTCCAGGAGGAAAAACAGTATCCTACCAAACAACGCTACACTGCTCGGTGAATCTTTAACCGGCTGGTGGAGGAACATGACTGTAAAGGTAGCGAATCTAGCGTCCGCCGGGTTGTGGCCGAACTGCGCTAGGCGGAGAAAGAAACCTACATACCGTTGGCTTTCGAGCCCGGTACCAACGCCCAGTACGACTGGGGAAACGCGTATGTTTATCTTGATCGCGAGTACACCGAAGTACAGCTATTTTGCATGCGCATGACTAGCAGCCGCCGGCCGCTTGTTATGGCCTTCCCCCACCAAAAGCAAGAAGCCTTCTTTACAGGATATGTAGAGGCATTTACCTATTATGGCGGGGTACCAATACCTGGATAAGAGGTATAATTATTTTATACCTTTTGCCTGCATGTAAATAAGCGCATTATTTCCGCATGAAGCAGGCGCTTATTTGCACATTAGAACAGATTGCCTCTATTTTAATACCGCTAAAATTTGCTAAACT
>NZ_VNHM01000034.1 GCF_008124625.1 Desulfallas thermosapovorans DSM 6562 | reverse complement strand
CCCGGGCATTGTTTAGGTTTTTGCTCCTCCAGTTCGCTTCACCCCCCTAAAATCAATAGTATACCCCCCTACCCTATATGTCAAGAATTATGATTGAACTATCAAGGTTCTACACCTTCGTATAAAGTCCTACTATTAATCGTGATAATTAATCATTATTATGCGCCAGCGGGAGGCAGCGTAATCCAACGGGCGCAGTGTTAAAAAACCCCCCGGCCCCAATAAATGGGGACGGGGGGTTTGCATCACTGTTTGCCTGCTTATGGATTCAAGCCCAAGAGTAAAATGGTTTTCTCGAAAGATTATTTATCAATAATCTTCTCCACTGCCATTTGAGCTGCTGCCTTTAAAGTACTATTTTCGTTGGTATAAATCAGATTTAAGAGCGGTCTAACGGCCCGCTTGTCCCCTAAATGTCCCAGTGCTTCTGCAATGGATACTAGCACCTCCTGGTCTTTTTCCACAGCCAGCCTATCAATAAGGGGCAAGACTGCTTTTTTTTCACCAATCTGCCCCAGGGTCGCGGCTGCTCTTTCCCGCACCAGAGGGTTGGCATGATCCAGACTCTGTAACAGAGGAATTACTGCTGGTTGTCCCATATTCACCAGAGCTAGTTTTACACATTCAGCCAGGTTGCTGTCCTCATAATTAAATAATTCAATAAGCGGTAAAATAGCCCTGTGGTCACCTATTTTTCCCAGGGATGTTGCGGCATCGCTCAGTACCAGTACATCTTCTTCGTTATGTAATAGAGAGATTAACGGCTGAACAGCAATGGGATCGCCTATTTCACCAAGCATTTCGGCTATGCCGCTACGCACATATGCGCTATCTTCCTTTTCCAGCAATTCTACAAGCGGTATCGTTGTACTGGGATCTTTGATTTTGCCAAGGGCCGTCACAACTTCTCTGCGTACCCTGTCATCTTCATCTTTTAACGCTTCCATAAGTGGCACAATAGCCTCTTTGGCCCCCAATTCACCTAAAAGCCAGGCTGCTCCCAATCTTAGTTCTCCGTCTTTGTTTTTTAAAGTGCCGGTGAGCTGCGGAATAACCTTTTCACCAGTTTCTCTCAGATATTTCAATATCTCCTTACACATACCATGATTATCCATGCCTTTAAATAGGCAATGTTTTTGTACCACTGACCTAACCAGGTGAAGTAACTCCTTGCCACCGGTTATTTTTGTCCGGGCCATAATTTCCCTATTCATTTCCACATTCTGCGCTTGCTCTTTCCTGATGGCTCTTCTCAACTCATTTATTTTATCCCTATCCTCATCTGTTAAAAACCCTGGCTCAACGGTATCGAGAATTATTGACCTTTCATACTCTGAAGCCCGTATAGCCTCCCAGTTTTTCACTTTAGGACTAGCCTTTCGTAAAGCTTCCACCACTCGACCCGTTATAAAAATGTATCCTGCCAGGAAAATATCGCTGCCGTCCCAGCTGTCTTGATCAAAAAATATACCTTTCTTGACTATATCCGGTTTCCCAAACAATGAATTGGGCCTGGCAATTATTTTGGAACGAGAATTATCTAATAATTTGATTTGGGAAGTTGCAGCCGAACCTCCCAATTTACCTAAAGCCTCTATTGCCTCCAATGAACTTCCATATTTATTTATAACGTCAATAATAGGTTTAACAGCTCTTCCGTCACCGATTTTACCCAATGCCCTTATAGAATCCAATCGTATAGATGGGTTTTTTTCATTCAGTGCATTAATAAGAGGTAAAACAGCTTCCGGGCCACCAATTTCCCCCAGCACACTGGCCACCCTTGTAAAAATAACCTCATCACAGTTTTTAAGGCATTTTTCCATTAAACAGACAAGCGGCTTCACTGCCCTTGTGCCAATTTTCACCAAAGCTCTTGACACTTCGCCGCTTAATTGATGGTTGTCCTGGTCGGCAAGAATGTTTATAAGAGGCACTATTGCACCTGGCCCTATCTTTCCCAGTGACTCCACAGCATTATCCCTTACCACCCTTTCCTCATCCAGCAAAGCTTCTATAAGTGGATGGACCGCAGTGGCATCACCGGTCTCGCCCAACCTGTGCGCGGCGATGGCACGGGTTTTCCAATATGCATCTTTTAGATTTTTAATTAATGTTTCCATGATTATTCCCGCCATTTCCGTTATAGCTAAATTGGCAAAGGTAAACAACTCTATGGCTTGGCGCCGCTGTTATGCTCCATCAGTATGTAATAATCAATTTTACGATCATTGGAACCAAAGGATCCAGGCTTGAAGCACATCATTTTGGTGAATAGCGAAAAGAGAGCAATAGTCACACTAGACTAGCTTGGGCCGGTAATGTTAGTATTATATATGCAGAATATTCTTGATTTAAATTAATTGTTAAAGGAATCTCAATGTCTAAATCCTCTACCCTCTTTTTAAAAAGAAAGCCAACCCATCCATCTTTAGTTGAATCGGTTATTTGATATGAAGAATATCCAATTGCATTACGAACGTGAGATAGGTTTTCGCTATTGATACGAGCTATTGAATATACAGCCTCACGGTCATATTGTATTTCTATCATATCCCCTTGCTCTTTGAGACATGTTGATTCAAAAGCTAAATCAACATAAACATAATCATTATTATAATAAATATTTTTTAATACATACATAACCTCATCTCTATCATTCCTCATTTCCACTTTGTGATTTTGTTTACCCAAAACAGCAAAACCAGCATTTCCCATAAATTTATTAAAATCCTCCGGCGTTAATTTGAAGCGATTTACACTTATGGATTTTATTAATTGAATTTCAGCATTCATTTTATTTTTATCATTATGAGTTTTATTTTTTGGCTCTTCCAACGTGGTGCATCCAACTGATATTAAAAACAATAGTAAAGACAACATTATTTTCATTATCCAATATCTTCTTAAATCAAAGTCCAATTGCATAATTCCCAACCCCATCATAAAAATGCTATACCCAAATAAGTTTTGAATACCTTACATATGGCAAAATTAATAGGTTTAACTTTATCTTATATGAATGTTCTTTATACCCTTATAAAAAACAAGCAAGTTAAAATCTTAATATTTGTTGTATTCTTTAAGATATGATGCGCAATGCTTCCAAGTGTTTCGTATTTAGGCTATACCGAGGGCCATTCGAACAGGTTAAGCCATTTACCCGCGAAGCACTTCGATATTTCCCAAGAAATATTTTTAGTCAGTTTTGCTCAGCAGTTATAAGTTCAATTTAACTTCAAATGATAATATAAAATATTCAAGATAATATTAATTTTTTCACTTTCCAAAACATGTTTAGCCTCCGAGTGCACGGTTTTTATATTCTTTTCATGTCCATTATTTCGACAAATATGCTCCTAAACCCTCAATTTTATTGGTATTTTGTCTTAGAAACCCTATTTCCTTTTTGCCTCCAGGTTGTAAATATTACACCAGCGCAATCGAATTCTTGCCGCCTGTTAGGTGTGAGGTCTACTTTAATACATCAGCTTATTGTCATACACTCGAACGTTTAAGCAAAGCCCTATAAGGGCTTTGCTTAAACATTAAATTAAACTCACTTTAATAAGTACCATACCAGGGCTTAGACCAGCTTTGTGATGTAACACCACCCGAGACCCCAAGAGATATCATTCCTAAATTGACAGCAAATGTTACAGTAGGTGAATTAATACCATAAGTATGCATATACTCTTGACTTAATTCTCCATGTGCTGTCCAAGGAGTATGTCCACTACGAGGTGTTAACATTACCCATGCTCTTCCCACCTGATTATCATCATCAGTGGTCATTCCCATTCCACCAATAGCACTTTTTGAAAGTATTAAATCTGAGTCGCAACCTTGACCAACTCTATATGCTTCTTCGGTATCCCAATTGCAAGCCCAACCATCTCTAGTACCATTAATTTCTTCCGTATTTCTCCACGTAAATTTATAATCTAAACTAATCCACGGGTCACCATAAACTTCATCATAACCCCTATTTACAACACATGAAAGGGTTAAATCGGAGTATGTTCCACCCATTATGTTTACTTCACTTGAAACATCGTAAAAACCGGGATATTCTTTTTCATCTACGACAACAGGTTTCTGAACACCGTTAATGGTTTGGATTTCAATCTTTTTAACATATGTTTTTTCGGCTACAAATCCTAATTTTTCAAGCTCTTTTTGCAAATCAGCATCTGTGAATGCTGTTTTGTGTATATTGGCTATTTTATTAATTACTTCTTTTTGTTCATTTGTTGCATCATCTTCTATATAAACATTTTGATTTACAACCTTAGCAAAGACTAGCAGCCTGTCTGAGTATTAACATAATCAAGGAAAATTAGATACTATTAGCAGGGCAATTGGTACAAGTTGTCGAAATATACAATATTATGATCAAAGGATATAAGCCATACAACCCAAATCAAATATATTTATTTCCGCCCGCGCCACAGGATTGGTTACCCAAGGAACATCTTGTTTATTTTATCAGTGATCTTGTTGACCACTTGGATCTAACGGTTATCCACAAGGTATACGAGAAAGGGATAAAAGGTCAACCACCGTATCATCCTGTTTTAATGACTAAGATTCTGTTTTATGCCTATTGCCGCGGCGTATTCTCATCTCGTAAAATTGCCACTCATCT
>NZ_VNHM01000033.1 GCF_008124625.1 Desulfallas thermosapovorans DSM 6562 | reverse complement strand
GGCAATACCGGCCATAAACAGACCCTCCGACGCAAAGTCCACGGGGCGGAGTTTCATGTGGGCTTCCAGGAAGAAGCCGTCTGCATTCAAGGGTAGCTTAAACAGCTGGCTTAATTCTGCGTTGTCCTCGGGCGGTAATATGGCTGCGGCCAATCCCACCAAATCAGCATTAATGATAATATCTTTGCCAAGTATATGGTCTTTGACGGTGACGATAATGCCCCGGGCGGTCTTTTCAACCACAGGCTTTTGCTTTTCATTGTAGCGAACAAAAATTATGCCCTTGGTTCGTGCTTCCTTGTAAATGTCTTCAAAAAACCCGTAGGTACGGATATCCCGGTACAGAACAAATACATTGGCCTGGGGATTAATTTCCTTAACCTTCAAAGCCAGGGTGATGGATTTGGAACAACAAATGCGACTGCAGTAGGGCCTTTCGGTGTCCCGGGAACCTACACAGTTAATCAGTACAATATTCCGGGCATCCCCCAGTTTACCTGCGGCTATGTTTTCTTCCAATTCCAACAGAGTCATCACCCGTTCGCTTTGGCCGTACAGGTATTCACTGGGTTGATATTCCCGCCCACCAATGGCCATTATGGTGACGCCGTGATTGATTTGGGTGCAGTCGGTTAACGTGGTGGTAAAGTTGCCCACATAGCCCGAGGCGTCCTGTATTTGAGATGATTTATACACGTTAATCAGCGGGTGGTTTTCCACTTGGTCGATTAAATGATTAACAAAAGATTCGATATCTTCTCCTTTAAATCCCAGTTTGATACGTTTAGCCAATCCGCCCAGTGCAGCAGATTTTTCTACTATATTAGCCTGGTAACCCATTTCAGCCAGTGATAGGGCACTTACCATTCCGGATACACCGCCGCCGATGACCAGGGCCGACTTGGATACCTCCACCGATACCTGATTGATGGGCTTTAAGAGTGCGGCCTTAAATACCGTCATTTTTACTAGATCAATGGCCTTTTTCGTGGCCTTGTCAGGTTCATGCATATGCACCCAGGAACACTGGTCCCGGATATTGGCCATTTCAAATAAAAACTTGTTTAATCCTGCTTCCCGCAGTGTTTCCTGGAACAATGGTTTATGGGTTCTGGGACTGCATGAGGCCACCACTACCCGGTTTAATTTGTGTTCAATAATAGCTTCCTTGATTTTGTCCTGGGTATCCTGGGAACAGGTGTAAAGGTTATCCTCGGCGTGCACCACATAGGGTAAATTTTTAGCCGATTCAACCACTTCGGGTACCCTGACCACACCGCCTATATTAATACCGCAGTTACAAACGAATACGCCGATACGTGGTTCCTCCCCGGATATATCACGTTCGGGAGGAAATTCCCTTTGTTTAATTAGTGTTCCCCGCACATCGCCCAGTAGACTGCCCGCTGCGCTGGCCGCCGCACTGGCCTGCAACACTGTTTCGGGAATGTCCTTGGGCCCGCTATAGGCCCCTGCGGTAAATATGCCGGGATTTGATGTGTTAACCCCAGTGAGGGGAGCAAGCTCGGCAAAACCATACCTGTTGATATCAATAGTCATTTTCTCTGCCAGAGCCTTGGCTTCCGGTGAAGGTTCCAGGCCCACGGAAAGGACTACCATGTCAAACTCTTCGGTATATATTTTGCCGTCATCGTCCTGGTAATGAATAATGAGATTTTTGTTTTCATCGTTAGTTTGTTCCACCTGGTAGACCCTGGTGCGCACGAATTTGACACCGTGTTCGTGCTTGGCCCGCTGGTAATACTTCTCAAAGTCTTTACCGAAACAGCGCATATCCATCATGAAAATAGTGGTGTCCAGGGGCTCGGCGCTGTGCTCCTTGGCAATAACCGCTTCCTTTATGGCATACATGCAGCATACCGAGGAACAATAGCCGTGGTTTTCCCTGGTATTTCTGCTGCCGACACACTGGATCCAGGCAATCCTGCGGGGTTCCCGGTTATCATAGGGGCGAACCAAATGTCCCTGGAAAGGACCCGAGGCACTGAGAATACGCTCGAACTCTATACTGGTCACCACATTGGGATATTTACCGTATCCCAGGTAGTCAAGATGGCTGGGGTCATATGTTTGTATACCGGTGCTTAAAATAATGGAACCCACCTGAAGTTCTAAGTATTCGTCCTCCATGTGGTGGTCAATGGCCTGGCGCATACAAGTATTTACGCATTCACCGCATTCTGAGCAAATACCACAGTTCAGGCAGCGTTCCGCTTCGGCAACGGCCTGTTCCACTGTAAGGCCGGTGCTTTCATGGATAAATCCCCGGGTACGCTTTTCCGCCGGGGTATAAGCCAGCGGTGCCGGCAAGCTGGAGGTTACTTCCTCCGCAGTTTGCCTTAAGGGGGCTATTTTGTCCCCGGGTATTTTAAAAACCCGGTCTTTTCTTTGGTCAATACCATTTAGATACCGGTCTATGGATTCAGCCACCGTTTTACCGGCGCCAATGGCTGAAATCACATCCCGGGGCCCGGTGACATTGTCCCCGCCGGCAAACACGCCCGCCACACAGGTTTCCAGAGTATCACGGTCCACTTGTAACCGGCCGGCATCATTCAGCAATGCTTTATCTTCCTCATTAAGGAAACTGTAATCGGCGCCCTGTCCAATGGCCACCAGCAAGTAATCGGTGGTAAATGTTTCGGCTATGGTATCGTCATACTGGGGGTTAAAACGACCGTCGGCATCAAATACCGAAGCTACCCCCACCAGGTCAATGGATTGCACGGCAGTATTCCCGTTGATGGATTTAACGCCGCGGGAATAATGGAAAACTACCCCTTCTTCCATGGCCAGATGGATTTCCTCGGCGGAAGCGGGCATTTCCTCTTTCTTTTCCAGGGCAAATACGTGTACCTCCTGGGCGCCCATGCGTAACGCCGACCTGGCGGTGTCAATGGCTACATTGCCGCCGCCAATTACAGATACCCGACCGGACAGGGGGGTTTGCTTTTTACAATTGACATCGTTCAGGAAAGTAATGCCAGGTATTACGTTGGCCAAATCTTCTCCGGGTACACCCAGTTTAAATGGTTTTGGAGTCCCGGTGGCGATAAACACAGCGTCAAAATCCTTTTTCAGCTGGGCAACTGAAAAGTCGGTGCCCCAGCGCTTATTATAATGAATTTCCACGCCCATTTTAGCAAGCAAACTGATTTCCGCATCCAGGTAGTGCCTGGGCAGGCGGTATTCCGGAATGCCTTTGCGCATCATACCCCCGGCTTGCTGGTCAGCCTCGAAAACAACTGCCCTGTACCCCTTTTTAACCAGGTGATAAGCGGCTGCTAAACCGGCCGGCCCGCTGCCGATAATAGCCACACTTTTATTACGGTCGGCCTGTTTGTCTGGTAAGGGAAGCCCATCGATACCACTGGCGTAGGTTTGCTCTGCGGCCACCCGCTTTAGGTTTCTTATGCTTACCGGGGCATCAATTTTGCCCCTGTGACACTGGGTTTCACAGGGGTGGGTGCACACCAGCCCGCAAACAGCTGGAAAGGGATTGTCCTGGTAAATTAACGACCAGGCCTCTTGGAATTTACCCTTTTTTATTAATTGAACGTAACCCTGGGCGTTAACTCCTGCGGGGCAGGCAGCCCGGCAGGGTGAAACACCCGCCTTCTCTATGGCAAAAGCTGCGGGCATGGCTTGAGGATACATTTTATAAATGGCATGACGGTTTTCCAGTTCAGCGTTAAATTCATTTGGTACATCCACTGGGCAGGCATTGGCACAATCACCGCACCCGGTGCATTTATCCAAATCCACGAAACGGGCTTTTTTATGCAGGGTCACTTTAAAATTACCCGGCTCGCCCTGTACATCAACTATGTTGGATAACATATGCTTTTCAATATTTAAGTGTCTACCGCATTCAACAATTTTAGGGGAAAGAATGCACATGGAACAATCATTGGTGGGGAAAGTTTTATCCAGCATCGGCATAATACCGCCGATAGCCGGTGACTGCTCCACCAGGTAAACGTAGTAACCGGACTCTGCGAGGTCAAGGGATGCTTGGATACCGGCAATACCGGCCCCTACCACCATTACCGCGCCAACCTTATCTTTTCCCAAGGGGATCACCCGTCCTCTCCTTATAGAGCGTTTTATCGGCTATACATAGCTAATGCCAAACACTCTTGTTTTGGTTTATGTATCCTTTTAAGGAAAATTGAAACGCCAGCTCATAAATAAATTGATTATCTAACACATTCCGGCTGGTTTATTTTGGCTTTAAATCTATCAACTATGTTTTATGCTTTTTAAAATTTCCTCAGTTTGTGGCATGTTGGATACAATACCGGAATGTTTAACTTACCTGGCATAAGATATTCCAGCCAGGGAAGTAACATGTGGTTTTGAACTGACGTCAATTTAATTATACTGAAATAAATGAACATATGTCAATGAACATATGTCAATGAATATATGTAATTATTAATTAATTTTTTTGCCAGGAATTAAATTTAGTGAAATTTATAATTATCGAGCTAAAAAAAAAAGACCATTTTAGCAATGGTCTCATGGTATATTTTTCACTTTGTAGCGTAACCGGCAAGCAAAATCTGGAAAAGACCCTCCGGGGAGGGTCTTTTTCAGGAAACAATATTAACCTGGTAGCTTAACCGACCTTAGGCCTGGGGTACAGCCCGGATCTTTCTACA
>NZ_VNHM01000032.1 GCF_008124625.1 Desulfallas thermosapovorans DSM 6562 | reverse complement strand
CCAACTATTAGAACTGATAACGGCCCACAGTTTATAAGTCATATTTTTGAAAATATTTGTTTGGAATACGGTACGGAACATGAACGCATTCCACCTAAGACACCGAATAAAAACGCGCATATTGAATCATTTCATGCTATTTTGGAGAGGGATTGCTTGAGCAGATACGAGTTTACCAGTTACCAAGATGCCTACCGGATTGTTAGCGAGTATATTCAGTTTTATAACCAGCGCCGCATGCATGGTAGTTTATATGACTTGTCGCCACTGGAATTTATCAACGAACTAGCAGCAGGCAGAGTGAAACCATTCTAAAAATTATATTTTTTATTCCAGTTTTCAATTTAGACATAACCTGGTGACCTTTCGTATTTTCCAACGTTTCCGACTCTGTTTCCCGTATCCATTAATAGTAGGCCGCTCATTATTCAGAAGCTGCTTGATGAATTTTGGCATTACTGCTGCGTAGGCTCCATCCGGGTCTTGCCTTCTGCCAAAAATATTAAAATACCTTAAACCATAAGTGTCTATAACGTAAGTGGGGACAGACCCCACATGGGAGGATCTGGAAAGATGATTAAGCTTTTCGGATCCGACCCGGGCATTGGCAAATTACGGAAGACCGATTAGGCCTTTCGGAATTTGCTTTTAACAATTCGATTTCTCCTTGTCTCCCTGGTTCTAGATGGAGATATGGGAAGGGCGGTTAAGCCTTTCGGATTTTCTCCGTTATAATCCCTCATATAAAAGTAAGTTTTTCAGATCGATGACTGCACCGACCTCCATCAGCATATCCATTCCCAGAAGGCCGTTTATCTCACCGTCTAAGTCCACCGGTCCCAGGTCAATAGTTCGATCGCCAAGCTTGAAGGGACCAAAAGATATCCCGTTAACCAGCTTGGCAACGGCGTACTGCTTGCCACCAATTCCATAGCAGGTTACGATTCTATCATCTGGCTCAACCGTAATTCCAAGTTCTTCAACAGCATCAGGGGATACAATGGATTGCGCCGCCCCGGTATCAAGAATGATATTTTCGATTTTCTTTATCTTACCTTTGTATGTGATAGAAAGTGAAGTAAATATAAGACCATCTCGGAAATCAAGCCGCACTAAATAGCCCCCCTAAGTCCAGGCCTTGTACGCACTTCGAGGATAATCTTTTCGTTACTGGTATGGTAAACCAGAGTATTACCTCTGCATTTCATCAACTCGCTAGTGGCTTCCGACGGGTCGGTTATGCTGCGTACGATCGCCACATCGTCCACGTACTCACGGTTACCCTCCCTGCGCAAACCCAATATCCTTAGCTTAACGAACTGATTTGGGTAAAGCCTCCGTACTTCTTCCCATTTCATGCAGTATCACTCACTTTCATGATTCTCAAACTCATTCTACCATAGAGCTAATTTCACGGGTACACCAATTTAAGAGTGTTATGCAAAATAAAGGTTGTATGTTTTAAATATGCCGGTCATGGGATGGCGTAGTTGGTGAGATATATGTACAATCAACGAACTTCCCCGCCTAGCTTACACCGGCAGGGTATACCCTTTTTACCTTAATGCGTTAATCTATCACCGCAGCGAGGGACTATCCACTTTAGGAAAATTTCGGAAGGCCGATTAGGCCTTTCGGAATTTTCCTAAAGCAATTTACCATATTAACATATTAAAGCATGGGGTTCTAAAAAAACCCTAAGCCGAAATTACAGCTCAACGGATATTTATTCTTTATCTCTAATTTTACTTCTCATAACCAACTTACCAACTGCCCAAAACACTCCAATACCAACACTGACTCCGGCACTATCAATAATAACATCCTTAACCTGACCACCTCGGCCGGAGACAAATAACTGATGTACTTCATCCGATACAGCATAAAGAACACAAAACCCTAGAGTTAAAGCAAAGCTCCGGTAACCGTTTACCCCACTTCTCCTTAAAGCATTTAACAACAATATTCCCAACACCAGATAAGCAAAGAAATGGGCATTCTTCCTCAATACATTATTAAAACTTTTTATATCAAACTCCGCCATGGGAGCAACTTTTTCCACCGTTTTTACAATAACCTCTGTTATTCCTGTACTCAGTTCATTGGACTGCTCTGCCACCTGGGAAGACAGATTAAAAATAAGCACCATCCAAAGAATCACAGTTATCCAGGAAAGAAATTTATACATTTATATGGTTCCTTATATTCATAATTAGTAACATAAAACTCAACCGACTCCTGCCTTTCACCTGCAACAGAAGGCACTGGCCGGTTATCTTATATAGGAAGTGCTATACACTTACAAAAATTTCACCGGGCTTGCGCCCGGGTGAGGGGGTCCGTGTATCCCATCAATAAATTGAGGGGGATTACAGCCCCTTCTCGTAGTTTTGCAGTTACATATTGGGTACGTAATGTCTAAAGTTTGAGCCCGCTTTATCTGGTTATTCAGATAAAGCAGTTACTTTAAACAACTTTAAGCCTGACCCCTGAGCACCTTTTCAACCGCCTGGCAGGTATCGTACATATCCTCCTCTGAAAGGGTGGGGTGAACCAGAAACATCAAGGATGTTTCCCCCAGTTCTTTGGCCACGGGTAGACGTTCAGCGGGACGTAGTCCTTCTTTATCGAAGGCCTTCTCCAGGTATATTTCACTGCAACTGCCACTGAAACAAGGAATTCCCTCGGCGTTTATAGCCGCCATGATGCGGTCCCTGTCCCAACCGCCCTTCAATTTTTCGGGCCGGACAAAGGTGTAATATTTATAATAAGCATGTCCAACATCCCCGGGGGGTACAGTAACCCGAAGGGCCGGCAGGCGGGAAAAACACCTGGTAAGAATTGAGGCATTTCTGCGTCGTGTTTCCACCCATTCGGGAAGTTTCTTTAATATAACCCGGCCAATGGCCGATTGCATTTCGGTCAACCGCCAGTTGGTGCCGAAGGATTCATGCACCCAGCGAAACCCCGGGGGGTGCTGGCGGTTATAGACGGCATCGTAACTTTTACCATGGTCTTTAAAGCTCCAGGCCTTCTCCCATATCTCCCTATTATTGGTGGCCAGCATGCCGCCCTCGCCACCGGTGGTCATAATCTTGTCCTGGCAAAAGGAGAAGGCAGCGACGTCACCCAGGGACCCCACCGGTCGCCCTTTATAGGTAGCTCCATGAGACTGGGCGCAATCTTCGATGACGTACAAACCCTTTGCCCGGGCCAAATCCAAAATGGAGTCCATGTCACAGGGCCATCCCGCCAGATGCACGGCAATAATAGCCCTGGTCCTGGGGGTAATACACCTTGCAATGGTTTCAGCGGTTATATTCTGGCTTACAGGGTCTACATCGGCCATCACCGGAGTGGCCCCTCGCATTACGGCACAACTGGCCGAGGCAATGAAGGTGCGGCTGGTTACAATAACCTCATCGCCGGGGCCTACGCCCAGGGCATAAAGGGCCAGCTCCAGGGCCACGGTTCCGTTAGCCACGGCCACGGCATACCGGCAGCCGGTAAAGGAGGCAAACTCTCTTTCAAACTCCCGCCCCTCTTCCCCAGTCCAGTAGTTCACTTTGCCGGATTTTAGAACATCACCGGCTGCTGCAATCTCGTCTGCGGCAAAATAGGGCCAAGGGGCAAAGGGTACTGTACGCACGGGCGTTCCCCCGTCAATGGCAAGTTTAGTCAATATGTAATCACTCCACAAATTTTTGCTTAAAAATTATCATTGAATCACATAGATTGTGAATTTTTCTGGAGATATTAACCAAGGTCAAATAACAACTTATCCGAATAATACAGTTAGTTTAATAAACTTTAAGCCTGACCCCTAAACTTACCACCATATTAATAATCTCCGAAAGCAACTGAGAAAAACGGACCGTGCTCAATAACTAACCCGTCGTCTCGAAGACGGCGTAAAGATTCCTTAATTAACTTTTCATTATTTTCCAATCCTTTTTCTTTCAGGTCTGATGATATCTCTCTTAAAGTAAATGGCCCTTTTTTTGATAAAACTAAATTAGTAAATTTATACGTCGGGTTATCCGTTACTAATGGCATTCTTCAATCTCTCCTTTTCTTTTAGTATCATAATATTTTCTTATTTTGTAAACTCTTCAATTAATGAAACAAGTCTTATGGCAACTTGCTTTCCAATGTCTGCAAGAAAACCAGCCTCATTAATTTGTGTCTTTTCAGGAATGTAAACAAAAAACGGCGGAAAAGCCATTTGATTTTGGCGAAGAACCGTGTGAATCTTGGATACCTTAGTTAGTAAAATAGGTTTTCCGTTTTTATGTAGATAAGGTAGTTTCTCCAATCCTGTCTTTAATTTTTTACTTACAACTATGCAATTTTCTATATTGTACTTATCCTTTAAATCATTTAAAGCTGCTATTACGTTCTGATCAAAAAGTGGTTGCTCTTTTTCGAGCGCATCTAGCAGTTCCTTTATGCCGTGCAGAAAGAAACCGTTAAATGACATTTCAGTATGGTCTTTATCATAAAACTTTTTTTGTTTATCCAAACGATGAAAAATGTGATTCCAATTATCACCCAAAATCTCGCGCAACTTCTCCAGTCCATCTAACCGAAAACTATTTGCCGCACTTCTATCTATTACCCCGAAATCATCCATCCTTTTAACGATTGAACGATAATTTTTCCTGTTTGACAACAATTCTTCCAAACAAGAGGAAATAAAATCACTATCTGTTTCCTGGTATGCTTCAAAATATTTATGACGAAGAAGGGAAATTAACCATGAATCATCCCACTGAATTAGTGCATTAAAATATTTCGTGTTAGAATATACCTGTTTTACAGCTTTCCAAAGACCAGATATATCTAATGGCAACACTCCGCCATTGTACTCATTCTCTTTCTCGGGATTTCCCAAATAACTCCTTGCCAAGCCGACTATTGCCTTTTCAAGAAGATAATCCGTTTTTATGACACGGTGATGATATATAACATACTTATAAAGTAGCCATCTACGATTAAAAAAGTCCTCAACAGTACTTAAGGTTCTAATATCTGGGCAAAAAAGAAAATGACCATTCATTATAATAAGCCTCATGGATCTAATCAATCTGTCATATTCAATACGTCCATAATTAAAT
>NZ_VNHM01000031.1 GCF_008124625.1 Desulfallas thermosapovorans DSM 6562 | reverse complement strand
CACAGCAATGTGTTCAGCGGACCGGTACTAATAGGTCGAGGGCTTGACCAGCAAAAGGCGGAGGTTGGAAATTGGAGGTTAGAAGTTAGAAAGACTACTAGCGCCAAGGATAATCCAACCAAAGTGAAAAAGCCTGGGCTTTAAAAAAACAAATCGCTGTGCAGTTTTGAAGGGATAAGGAGTTTGGTTATCCAATTTCCAATCTCTAAACTCAAACGTCTAATAAGTTTTCCGGTGACCATACTGGAGAGGATACACCCGTTCCCATCTCGAACACGGAAGTTAAGCTCTCTAAGGCCGATGGTACTTGGGCTTATGCCCCGGGAGAGTAGGTAGTTGCCGGAATTGATTTTAAAATGAACCCCACTGGTTTAAAGCCGGTGGGGTTCATTATTGTAGATTCCTAAATTAAAAATGGATTGCCAACTAAACTAGTAATATTCAAGAGTGATTCTCAAATAAAATAACCGGTTGCCATTGCACCCGGTGGTTACATCATCAAAATAAAGAATACATGTCCGTTTTACTTGGAACGGGAAAAAAAATTGCAGATTACATATTTATCACAAATTCGACAAAATAACAAAAGGAACAACAAAATATTTGACGAACATTATATTTTACAGTGAAAATTTAACAATGTTAATTATGACAAAATAATGCGGAGCAGGCCCAGGTGTATTTTGAGCAAATGCATTCTATTGCCGGAAATCTTGTTCCAATGACTGAACAACTTTACCAGTTAATTCGAAAATCTTGTAGAAAGCAATATGCAAATCGTTGAAGATACAATGCAGGCCAATGAGAAACAAAATGCCAAATCGGTCACTATGGCTTTTACTGTTGCATTTTGTGCCGTTGCAGCGGGGATCTTAATAACCATAATTATCAGCAGGAGCATTCGTAATCCCATTTTGGGGATGGTTGCCAGTGCTAAAAAGATGGCTGCCGGGGATTTTACGGGCGATATCGATTTAAAGTCAAATGATGAAATCGGCGAGCTATTAAGAGCGTTAAACCAGATGAAAATCAATTTCAAGGACTTGCTGTTAAATATCCAAAAAACTTCCAATAAATTAACGGCTGCTGCGCAGCAGTTGGCCGCACAGGCTCAACAAACCTCCGCGGGGGCATCCGAAACAGCTGCTACCATGACACAAATTGCTACATCAGTGGACAATATGTCGCACAACACTCAAGAGGTTTCACAACAGGCCAGTATTGCCTCGGAACGTGCTGAGCAAGGTTACCGGGGGATTGCAATGGTGACAGATCAAATGAATGAGATCTCGTCTGCCTCGGGTCAGGTAAACGGCGCCATGGATGCTCTGAGCGGGGCTATTAATAAGATAAACCAGTTTGTTGAAGTAATAACCAACATAGCTGACCAGACCAACCTGTTGGCTTTAAATGCAGCCATTGAAGCAGCCCGGGCGGGGGAAGCTGGTAAAGGCTTTGCCGTAGTGGCTGAGGAGGTACGTAAACTAGCTGAGCAGTCTGCCCAGTCAACCCGTGAAATAAAGAAGTTAATTGATGAAATACAGTATCAGGCTAGCCAGGCTTTACAGGCTATGGCAGCCAGCACGGAAAAAGTAGCTCGGGGTGATCGGGTGGCCGGCGAAGTGGGACAGAATTTTGCCGAAATATTACGGGCAATTCAGGAACTTACTGATCAGGTGCAAAATGTAGCCGCCTCAGCACAACAGGTATCCGCCGGAGTGCAAAATGTAGCGGCCACAACAGAGGAACAAAACGCTGCTATGGAGGAAGTGTCATCCGCCACGGATCAACTTAATCAACTGGCAGCTGAACTTAACGCAATGGTGCTTAAATTTAAACTATGATTTTGTTAGAGACAAAACTACTAAAAAATGTTATATATAACTGCGTAGGAAGACTGTCAACGGATTCCTTTACTTATACACCCGCTGGTTTTTTGCCGGAGGGTGTAGTTTTTTATCTGCATAATACTTAATATTAGATGTTTCAGTTATTACTCGATCTGCAAACCAATTTAAATTAACTATAAATTTAGCAGGAATACAAAAAGCTTTGACGAAATAGGCACTCATGCTAAAACAATATTAGTAATTACTAAATTGTTTGAATTGCACGTCTATTTTATTTCGTGTAAAATACTGCATAACACTATTTAAAAAGCGGCGAGAGTGCACAAGTCTTACACAGTCCATAATGGAGGGGGGGTACCTCATGAAAAAACTATGCGATCTTATTCTGGAAAAAGAGGATTGGTTGCTGGAAAGAGTACTCTATTATGCCAAATTATACAATTATACAAAATATACTTCAACATTGCAAGAAGCCTGGCGCATGTCCATCGCCGGTTTGTCCGGCACCATTGTTACAGCACTAAAAAACTATGACCGGTCCCTGGAGTTGCAACCGGATGACAATTATGTACAGGATCCAATTTCAGCTTACGGCATTGCCCAGGCTAAAAAGCACCGACTGCGCGGAATTAACCTGGGCATGTTTCTCGGTTTATTCAAATACTACCGGCAAAGTTATATTGATCTGGTCAGATCAGCTGAGTTTGAACAAGAGATTAGTGAGTTTTATCGTCTTTTTATCAGAAGGATATTTGATCGCATAGAAATAGGTGTTTGTCTGGAATGGTCCAGAGAGAATGAAAGGAACAGATTTATCGACAGTTTGCAAGAAGCCAACCAGTTTATTATGAATGAAAAAAACAAATATCTTACCATCTGTGAAAGTATATCAAACCCCACCTTTTTTATCAATGAAAACTACCAAATAGATTATATGAACCACGCCGCAGCCATACTTTTTAATGCTTCCCATACTCCCGGTGCCGGTTATTATGGCTTTGATCAGTCAAAGCAGTTTGTTCCCTGGTTAATTGATGAATTTAATACTATGATTGCCGGTCATCATCCTGAATTACTCTTTGAAAAAACAGTCCACACTTCTGATGGCGTTATTTTTTATGAAGTTAAGATGAAAAGGATGCTTGATATCAGCGGTAAATTTACCGGTATTGTTGTAACCATGGTTGATATCACGAAACGCAAGAAGGCGGAACAGGCTTTAAAAGCTAGTGAGGAAATGCTATTCAGAGAAAAAGAACAGCTCGCCACCACCCTCAGGAGCATTGGTGATGGCGTGATAGCAACGGATTGTACAGGGCGGGTAACATTAATAAATTCAGTGGCTGAAGCTCTGACCGGGTATAACAGTGCAGAGGCGGTGGGCCGGCCAGTGGAAGAAGTTTTCCATATTGTTCATGAGGATACATATGAACCAGTTGAAAACCCGGTTAAGAAGGTTTTTGAAACAGGTCTGGTTACCGGCTTGGCCAACCACACGGCATTGATTGCCCGGGATGGAACATTCATATCCATTGCCGACAGCGCCGCCCCCATAAAGGATGTAAACAATCGCACCTTGGGCGCTGTGCTTGTTTTTAGAGATGTTACGGAGCAACGGCAAAGGGAAGAAATATTGAAACGGTACCAACTTTTATCTATGTACGCCAGGGATATTATTTTATTTGTCCGTCCCGACGGCTACATAGTTGAAGCAAATGAAGCCGCCGTCAAGGCATACGGTTACACGCGGGAAGAGTTGATGCAAAAAACAATTTACGAATTACTCGCTTACCAAGGCCCCGACTTGACAAGTTACCGGATGACCGGGGCGTTAACTCCGGGTAGTTTATTTGAGTCTGAACATAAAGATAAAAACGGGAGAGTATTTCCCGTTGAGGTTAGTTCCCAGGGTGCGGTGATTGGAAATGAGCCTGTGTTTATGAGTATTATTAGGGATATTACCGATCGTAAACGCGGCGAGCAGGCCCTGCGCGATTCGGAAAACAGGTACCGCACCATCTTTGAGACAACGGGTACCGCCACTGTAATAATTGAAGAGGACGGAACCATATCACTGGCTAATAAAGAATTTGAAAACCTTTCCGGTTATTCCAGAAACGATTTGGAAGGCAAGAAAAAATGGATGGAATTTGTTGAACAAGGTGATTTGCAGCGGATGATGGAATATCACCGGATGCGGAGGGTTGACTCCAACAGTGCTCCCATGAATTATGAATTTAAATTCATTGATAGAAATGCCAGTATTAAAGACATTTATATTTCCATTGCCATGATTCCTGATACCAACCAAAGCGTAGCCTCCCTTTTGGATATAACCAAAAGAAAAAACATGGAATCAAAACTTAAATACATGAGCTTGCATGACCCCCTGACCGGACTTTTCAACCGTATTTATTATGAACAGGAAATGGAGCGTTTGGAAAAAGAGAAAGATAATCCCGTGGGTATTATTGTGTGTGATGTGGACGGGCTTAAGCTGGTTAACGATACCCTGGGACACACTGCCGGAAACAAGCTCTTGAAGACGGCCGCCGGTGTACTAAAAAGCTCCTTTCGTGAAAACGATGTTATAGCCCGGATCGGGGGTGATGAATTTGCGGTACTACTACCACACTGCACGGCAATTACCGTTGAACGTGCCGTCAATAGAATAAAAGAAGTCATTGATAAATACAACTGTTCTAACCCGGAGTTACCTCTGAATATATCCATTGGTTTTGCTGTGAGCAGTGAGGATGTAGCGGATTTGAATAATTTATTTAAAGAAGCGGACAACAATATGTACCGCGAAAAGTTACATCACAGTCAAAGTTCCCACAGTGCCATTGTAAAAACACTCATGAAAGCCTTGGAGGCCCGGGATTTTATCACCGAGGGTCATGCGGATCGCTTGCAAACACTGGTATCCGGCATAGCAGTAAGCATTGGTTTACCCGAACAGAAAATAACGGACTTGCGTATTTTTGCTCAATTTCATGATATTGGTAAGGTAGGCATACCGGATCGCATTCTTTTCAAAACAGGCCCACTGACACCAGATGTAGATTCTCAAATTAACTCAGAAAAAATTATCATTTTAAAATAGGCTAATCAAGCAACCAAATAACGCAAATTCTCTAACTAAATTGGTAAAACCAAATAAAATTCTCACATTCCTTTAGTATAAAATCTAAGGATAAAAATACCGGGTTACCGTGCGTAAGACAGTACCCGGATAATAAAATCAAAGCAACGAATGCTTATACTTTTTGAAAGCCAAAATATCAGCCCGTGCTTCATACAACTTTTCTTTAAAAACAACAGCAAACCAAGCTGCCCGGTTTTTCGTAGGTGGATACACCCTGGCTTTATCAGCCACCTTGCAAATTGCCTCCAGCGCTTCCTCCTGGCCAAAGCCCAATTCACGCATTATGCTTTTTGCAACCGGTAGCAAATCATAAAATCCCGTACTGGCAAAATAATCTTCCAGG
Organism: Desulfallas thermosapovorans DSM 6562; assembly: GCF_008124625.1. Taxonomy (NCBI): domain Bacteria; kingdom Bacillati; phylum Bacillota; class Clostridia; order Eubacteriales; family Desulfallaceae; genus Desulfallas; species Desulfallas thermosapovorans. Next base: position 92 of record NZ_VNHM01000031.1, on the reverse strand, counting down.
CTTTTTCCCGGCATATTAAACACCACCCGCAAGTTAAATTTCCAGTTCCTGCTGAGCCTGGTAAACAATATCCTCATCAACCAGCCTTTGTT
>NZ_VNHM01000030.1 GCF_008124625.1 Desulfallas thermosapovorans DSM 6562 | reverse complement strand
CACCCGGGGTCTGCGTGCATGTCGGCCAGAGTGCCGGCAAAGCCGCTTTGGGGTCGCAAGCTTTCGGGTCCGGCTTTGCCGGCACACTGGCCAGCTCTGGGGTCTTTGCATGTATTCCTTTGGGGTCCTCAATCGGAACGGTAAGGTCATGCGCAAAAAGCGCGCATAACCTTACCTCATCTACCAGGCCGCCGGCTTCGCCCGCGGCCTTCTACTCGCGATGGTGGCACCGTCCCGCACACCCGCCCCGCGTATAGGTTAGTGTACGCGCATGGGCTTGTGCCACCGGGCGGGCGGCGTTGCCACCCCGGGGACGGGGGCCGCTACTGCGGCCCCACGCGCGCTTCGCGCGCGCTCTTCCGCCGGGCTGCGGAAGCTTATTGAACATATTCATGAAAGCCCTCTCAATATACTCAGCTTTTGTTGATTTCTCGGTGGGTTTTGGATAATATTAACTTGAGGTGATTGACGTGGCCACCAATATTGAGCGACTAATTGAGACAATTAAAAGCCTATCAGCTGCTGAAAAATTTGAACTAGCTCGGCGTTTGGAAGAAACCGGTGTTTTGGATGATAACCAATCCTGGTATTGGACGCCCCAATGGCAGGCTGCCGAGAAAGAAGCTGATGAGGATATTGCAGCCGGTAGGATTTACCATTATGATAATGTAGATGATTTAATGCGTTCTTTGCACGCTAGAAGAAAGCAGGCTTCAAAATAATGCGCTTTGTTACCACGGAAAGATTTGAGCGGTCATTTAGTCGTTTAAGTAATCAACATGCATTGGCGGTAGAAAAGGCGGTAAGGATGTTGACTGAAAACAGTAAACATCCTTCTTTACGTGTAAAGCGCGTCAAAGGAACCAAAGACATTTGGGAAGCCAGCGCCACAAGGTCATTAAGAATAACATTTCGATTTTTAGCGCAAGATTTTATTCAACTTAGAAATGTTGGCACTCATGAACAAGTTTTCAGACCGCCATATTAAAGTTTTTGATTGTTTTCTTATTTACAAGGCAGTCCTTTCTTAATATACAAAAGAAAGCCGCATATCACCAGGCCCGGCTTTGGCATCCAATTCAATATTACTTTATTAAGCTGGTATATCATTTATGAGGAAGGTGGGGTATATATTTGGTTACCGTAAGGTAAGGCCCGCCTCCACCAGTGGTAACCAAAAATATTTTCATTACAACTTTTATCTCATCTTCAAAAATGATCACATTGTCTACAAACTGTTGCACGAGGGGCTTCAATAGCTCCTCGTTTTCTTTATCCTGAAACCTTTCATGCAAGTCATCAAGATAATGCTCGACATCTTTTTTTGTCAACGTAATGGTCGCCCTGGCGGATATCTTGTCCAGTTCCCGCTGTAATATTCGGCCAGCCCTTCCAATAAACTTTCCAGCAAAATACTTTCCGGCGAATCGTCTAGATGTTCCAGCACAGATTCAATCTTAACACCGGCCCGGCGCAGTTCCCGTTTGTAAAAGGCACTATCGTAACGGTTGCGGGCAAACCTGTCCAGCTTGTGAATGACCAGGACATCATACAGACCGTCTCTGGCATCCTGGATAGACTTCTGGAATTGTGGACGGTCATCAGTCAGGGCAGAACGGGCTTCATCGGTATATGTTTTGGTAATTATATACCCCTTGCGTTTACAGTACTCAGTACATGCCCGCACCTGGGCTGTGATACTTAAATTTAATAAAATTTTATTGTAGATTCTCAAATGCTTAATGCCCGTGAAAAACACTAACCCATATAATAAAGATTATCGGGGCGTCGGTTGTACTATCTATTTAGCCCCCTAACACAATTGGACAGTTAGACTTCAATTTAGTAATGTTAAGTTGAGGGGGCGTGATACAGAACCCTGACTTCGATCACCTTTCCTTTGAGGAACGGTTCGGTCTGTTGGTGGAGCAGGAGTGGACCTACCGGCAGAACAAACGCCTGGCCCGGCTGCTAAAACAGGCTAAATTAAGATTACCAGCCTGTCTGGAGGATATAAACTATCACCAGCCGCGTGGCCTTGACCGGGGGCTGGTGAGAAGCCTGGGTACTTGTCGCTGGATAACCATGCACCAGAACGTAATCATCACCGGCCCCACGGGAGTGGGTAAATCGTATATCGCTTGTGCGCTGGGCAATGCCGCCTGCCGGCAGGGCCATTATTCGATACATGATACTACACCGGCCCCTTTAAATCCACGTGACTGCATTTCCACTTCTTTTAACATCAAGTGCTCCTCGGGAGAAAGCACTGCCCCGTCCTCTTCCATGTGAGGTGTGTAATAATTACAATCGCGCCAATTTTCCGGTGCGTTTGGTGCCATCAGGTAGTTATATTTCAAACAGCGCAGCTTATTATTTTCCCGTTTGGCTATGCCGCAATTGGAGCAATTAATACTCATAAGCGCCCTCCTTAAATAAGTGAATTATTATTTAGTTATAGTATAATTAATGCTTTTTTCCAATACTTATGAAAGGCAGCCAGATATTATTGACAAAAATATTTAATAAAGATATCATTATATAAATAAGTATTAATGGAGGAAAGGCTATGAACATCAACAATTTTGTCAAAATTCTCAAGGCCCTGGGGGAACCGACCCGGTTAAAAATATTAAAACTGCTATCCATTAGGCCCATGTACGTTTGTGAGCTGGAATCGGTGCTGCAAATGAGTCAGCCAAGGATTTCGCAACATTTACGGACCATGAAAGAAGCGGGTCTGGTCACCGAAAAAAAAGAGGCCCAGCGTATATTTTATAGCCTGCAAATTGATTACATTGATGAGAACTTTAATAATCTAATCAAATTTTTTCATACCCAATTGGATGAGCTACCGGAATTTAAAGAAGAATCTCTGCGTTTAAAACAGTTGGAAAGCGACATGGACATATCACTATGTAAAGAAGGAAAAACGCAGGTGATATCCTTGAAGCAGGAAGCCTAACTTCAGGGATTTTTCCGTTGTCCTTGGTCAGATGCCCAGAATTTGGTTCCGGCATGGAACTAGTTAAAAAAATACTCGGTCACCTCTATACCGGCGGTGGTACTTGTTGACAAGGACAGCCAGGCTAAGGCGCCAATTTTAGGAGAATTTGATGTCGACGCAGTGGATAAACAGCTTCAAAGCCTGGTGAGCGGCTCGTGATTAACCTACCAGCCGACTCAATCACACCACTTGCTGGCTTACTGGTTTTTGCCGGAGGTTTGGCCAGCGGCCTCAGCCCCTGTACACTGCCCACAGTGGTTTTTGTAGTGGGTTACGTGGGCGGTTACGCAGAAAAATCAAAGCTGCGCGGGTTTGCCCTAGCGCTGGCCTTTGTATTGGGCTATATATTAGCAAGGAGGTTTGATTATATGCCCGATTCAGTTACCGGCAAATTAAATTTTTTGGACCGTTACTTAACGCTCTGGATATTCCTGGCGATGGCATTGGGAGTGGCGGGCGGTTACTTCTACCCGCAAATCGCTGACTTCTGGGGGCGGTTCCAGGTGGGCACCACCAATATACCCATAGCCATCGGCCTGATTGTAATGATGTACCCGCCTCTGGCCAGGGTAAAGTATGAGGAAATAGGAAAGGTTTTTACAAACGTCAAGGTCATGGGTCTCAGCCTGGTTCAAAACTGGGTTATCGGTCCGCTGCTGATGTTTTTTCTGGCCATTATCTTCCTCAGGGATTACCCGGAATACATGGTGGGGCTCATCCTCATCGGCCTGGCCCGCTGCATAGCCATGGTTATTGTGTGGAACAGGCTGGCCAAGGGCGATTCCGAATATGCCGCCGCCCTGGTGGCGCTAAACTCCATCTTCCAGGTACTTTTCTTCACGGTCTATGCTTACCTGTTCATAACTTTGATGCCCCGGTGGTTCGGGCTGGAATCCCTGGAAATACACATATCGATGGCGGAAGTGGCTAAGAGCGTTTTTATTTATCTTGGCATACCTTTTGGGGCCGGTGTTATTACCCGGTTTACATTAATGCCAGCCAGGGGGAAGGAGTGGTATGACAACCAGTTCATGCCCAAAATCGGCCCCGTAACTCTGATTGCTTTGCTGTTTACCATCCTTGTTATGTTCTCCCTGAAGGGCAACTATATTGTCAAGCTGCCCATAGATGTGGTTAGAATAGCCATACCGCTGGTGCTGTACTTTTTGATCATGTTCTTGGTTTCATTCTTTATAAGCAAAAAGATGGGCGTAAACTACGAACAAACCACAACTCTTTCCTTTACCGCCGCCAGCAATAACTTTGAGCTGGCCATCGCGGTGGCGGTGGCGGTGTTCGGCATCAATTCCGGCCAGGCTTTTGCCGCGGTAATCGGACCGCTAATCGAAGTGCCGGTGATGATCTGGCTGGTCAACGTGGCCCTGTCATTTAAGAGAAAATATTTCGAGCCGGGGGCGCTGCCCACCAGGTAAGCACTAATTTACCGTAGATGTAACCGCCGGATTGGTGTTCTGGAGGTATTTCAATGAAAGATATGCTTGGTTTTTTAAAAATTTTGGCCGATGAAACAAGGCTAAAAATGAATTTGATGCTTTTATCGATCATCTAAAGAAATTTGATAATATTGAATATGTTCACCAGCCCCTAAAGCACGATTGGCAACAGAGAGTAGTAAGAATATATGACCCGGACTACCATATTATTGAAATAGGCGAGTCTATGGTTGTTATCGCAAAACGCTATCTGGAACAAGGTTTTTCCATCGAAGAAACAGCAAGAATTATTCAGCATCCAGTTGAATTTGTAAAATCGATCCTTTATAAAGCCAAACCTGGAACCCGATACCGTCCTTTATGATTTTATGACGGGAAAACTTCGTCTGCGTAGAAAAAGAACTTGGTGACGGTGGCGAACCTGCTGAATAACTATGTACTTTCTTTTGTGGCTGATGAAGTAAGGCTTAAAAATACAACGCCGGAAACATATGCCGATATTTCCAACATGCTTGGGGTTATCGACCAGTGTAGCGAACCAGAGGAACGTGATTTCGAAGGAGAATTTTTATACGGACTGCGTGTGTTATTCGCGGGTCTAGAAGCGGTCGAAACGCTGCACACCCCCTGACGAAAATGCATACCCTGACTTGAAATCATTGCCGAAAAAAGTAATTCAATATACCGGTAGCGAAACCGAATTATTCAGATTTACCATTTGAATTTGATTCAGCTGAAGTTTTTTTGATGTAACTTGGCCGCACACTCGTGGCTTTAGTTATCAGTAAGCCAAGTTACATCAAATCTATCACTCCTTAATTTGTAAACAAATGGAATATCAGCTGGCGCAAAATCATACTTAGGGATTGCTGAACCAATCCTATTTCAATCAAAACATTTATAACGACGGCCTTAAAAAAGCCGGTTTATGCCCAAATAGGTACCGGAGAAAAATAAACAAAATAACACGCAGCCTGCGCTCCAAGTTCATCACCAAAAACTGGAGGCAAATTACACTTTCGGCGGTCTCTTTCAGGCGCGCCATAATACGCGCCAGCCCATAGCGGCGCTTACCTTCGCCGAATTTACCTTCTATGGCATTACGTTCGCATGCGTCTTGCCGTTCCAAGCGTCTTTGTTCTTTTTGAAGCGACTTGTCAGCTGGTGGTCTACCCAGCCTTGGGCCGCTTAATCGTATACTGTGTTG
>NZ_VNHM01000029.1 GCF_008124625.1 Desulfallas thermosapovorans DSM 6562 | reverse complement strand
ATTCCGGTGGATTTGTTATTACCTGATCGTATGAAAAGGAAGTTGCGAACCCAAAAAGGACGGGCAAAATATGCCTTGCGAAAACAAACAGTTGAGCCTGTTTTTGGCCAAATTAAGGAAGCCCGGGGTTTTCGAAGATTTCTTCTCCGCGGGCTCGACTTGGTGCGCGGAGAATGGGTCCTTCTATGCCTTACGCACAACATTTTGAAGCTATTTGGAAATAAAAAGAAGTTGGCTTGGTAAATAGTTAAAGGGGCACCTCATTCTGCTTAAAATTTTTATATAAATTCATATGAATTTGTTTTAAGGCCCCTAACCACAGTTTTTTAAAGTATCAATTCTTAGACAGGCTGCTAGCTCAGTACCGCCTTCAAAAAGCATATGATCACCTTAAATCAGCAGAAATACTATTAGATGCCGGCATGTATAACGATTCCCTAGGACGATCTTATTACGCCATGTTTAATGCAGCCAGGGCGCTTTTAGCTCTAAAACAACTTGATAGCAAAAAACATAGCGGGGTAATATCTCTGTTCAACCAACACTTTGTAAAGTCTGGTATAATTAACCGTACGGCTGGTAGAGACTTAAATAAGGCTAGGGTAAGGCGAGAATCATCTGATTACGCAGATTTTTATTTAGTCAGTAAAGAAGAAACATATACCCAGTTGGAAACGGCAAAAAGATTTTTAAAGATTGTTAAATTAGCCATAGAAAAATGGCAATAATTACTTTAACAAACTTTAAGCCTGACCCCCTTCTTCATCCAGGGCCTGGATGAACTGTTTCCACGCCTTTTCAGTAACGGCGCGCTTTCCCTCCACGGTTTCTTTTTTGCGGGCTTTTCTAAGGGCGGCTCTGGCAAGGGGGTTATCCTTTATGTATTCGGGTAGATCCATAGGAATTTCATTTCTGTCCTCGGAGGCCAGGTCGATCATGTGATCTGTTTCTTCATCTGATAAAAGCAATATTTTAGCTATTTCCTCCAGTTTATGCAAGCTGGGTGGATTTCTCCTGCCCTTTTCTATATCACTCCAGTAAGCGGGCGAAAAATCCAACAGTTCCGCCATTTTTCTAAGCGTGATATCCTTAGCCTTCCTTTTTGCCGTAACAAATGAACCGAATTTATTGGGAGACACTATGATTCACCCCCTTTACCAAGGGCTACCTCGTTCATTGAATGAACCTGTTATTACTTCTCTCATTTATGCATGTATGCTCTTACGCTTACAACATATTACAAGATAGCCCTTTTGTCAAGGGATAAATGCAACAGCCATTCTCAACAGGGCATGAATTGCAGCTGCGCCTCAGGCGACATCTAACTTATCCAATTATCTCAATAATGGGGTTAGTTTAATAAACTTTAAGCCTGGTCCCTTTTATTATTTTCTTTTAAATACCCGTTTTCAATCAACCAGTGCCGCAACATACTATAGCGGATATGACCGGGGTTTCCACGTTCCGCACCCACGGCAGAATTGATATTTTGGTGCAGGGTTTTGAGTGTGACCACATCGTCGGTGATCAAAATTTTTTCCAGCGACTCGGCGGTTAGCGTAGATGGGGGTGGGGGATTATCCGATTCCGTGTCATGGGTCTTGCCCGGCCACGCAGGTAGTTCTACAATGCCCAGCACTTCCCGAGCCGCAAGACAGGCCAACTGTTTGAGCACGTTAAACTTTGTGGTTGGCTTTAATCTATGCAAAGCTTTTTGCTCCAGTTGGCGAATGCGTTCCCGCGTCACGCCCTCAATTTCCCCAATCTGAGCTAAAGTACGAGGCGCTTCTCCCTCTAGCCCATACCGTGCGGAAAGAATGGAATACAGGCGCATCCCACCAGCGATAGTGACAAAACAGCAACGGATACCAAAAACCATCATTCGCAAAAACTCAGCCAATTTTTCCGTTTTAATGAATTCCAACTGCGCCGCATCCAAATAATCCGCCAAAAGGGCGCTAATACGAATATTTTCCCCATATACATCGGCCAGCAGCCTGTTAATACCGTAAAGCTGCCTTTTAGTATCCATCCAAATCAGCACCCCCTATTCCTTATCCATGATTTAATATAATGGCTCTGCCATTGGCCCCCTGGGGTTATTTAAGAACAGGAAATTTAAGAAAACCTATGAGTGCATCTTTGCCCTCTTCCGATCCGAATATAAATAAATAATCGTTGGTCCGGTTTATCCTTTTTATTTTCACCAAACCTACTCCCCTCCGGTGGGTTCTATTAGCCTTATTATACCAGATTTGAAAGGCAGGCTAAATTATTGAATAATTATGGTACAGAAATGGAGATGGCAGTGGTTAGTGGCGATTTAAATTGTTAAAGTTTATTGTGACCAGGGAAATAGTTATCCAGATAATAAGGTACCCAATTGCAACCACATCACCCCCGGCCCCAAATATCCCCGGGCGCGGTATTTTTCCGCCCACCCTCTACAATCTGCCGGATCTGCTCAACGTCCACATCCGATTGTCTGGCCACCACCATGGTCAGCAGGGTGATGGATTTTTCCAAATCCCTGATCAGCGGCTCCAGCCGCACCAGGAGATACCCGGCCACCACCATGGGAAAACCGTAATTGGACGCCAGTTGGGCCATTTCCTCCATTGGATCGCCTCCTTTTTGGTTTGGGAATGTTTGGGGGATATTAACCACGCAGTTTATTTAACCAGCCGATGGGGGTGATTTGGCACCGCCCCACCGGCTGGTTACTTTAATAAACTTTAAGCCTGCCCCCCGTAGAGAACGCTAACCGTCCGATCAACGATTTGGGCACTATGCTTGGATACCAGATCGCCGCCGCTGGTGTTGAAGATGTTTTTGGCGATGATCTCGTCCATGGCGGATACCACTTCGGCTTCGGTGAGGTCGTCCCTGGGATTATCCAGGGAGATGGTGGTCCTGGTGCCCGCCTGGGTGACAAAGGTCATTTGCAGTGTTTGGGTTGCTGCCATACCGGCACCTCCTTTCTCCGGCCAAATTTTAGCTAACCTGCGTCACCGGCCGGCCAGCGGCCGGTGAATTACTATACTTCCTCCAGTATGGCGCTGTCCACACGCTGCACTGCCACCAAGGGGTACTCCTGCAGCTGCACCAGGGCCTGGGCCACGTCGAAAATGTCCTGATCCTGGGCCTCGGTTTTTACGTTGCTGAGGCTCTTGGTGCGGTAGATGGGATCACCGTCACCGTCCACCCCGGTCTGGAACTGCATCCGTAATGCTGTGCCGCTGGGGATTTTATCAACCGCCATTTATTTCACCTCCTTTCCAGGGTGCCTGGTAAAATTGAGCTCTGGCATTTGGTTTATTGCCTTCACTTATTAGCCAACGGGCAGGGTGGTTTGGTAACCGCCATTAGATAAAAAATTTTCTCAGCTTGTCCAGCACCCTCTGATGCCTTTTCACCACGGCCACGTGGGAAACATTGTTTTCCCGGGCCACCTCCCTCACGGTACGGTTTTCATAATACAGCGCCCGGATCAGCTCCCGCTCCCCGGGTTCCAGCGCCGCCAGGGCCCTTTGCAGCGCCAGGCGGGTGGTTTTGTGGCAAACAATATCCTCGGTGGTTTGCCGGCCGGCAAAGTCCACCCCCTGCTCCAATAACCGGTCGATGGAATCCTCTTTACTGGGCACGAAAACCGCAGTTTCGCCGGCGGGGTCGACCTGGATGCGCCCCACCTTGATATCCCTTTCCATGTACCTCTGGCGCCGGGCCAGGCGGTAATACTCCCGGTAAACCTCCTCACTCACGGGCACCAATTCCCGGCCGACTTTGATAACTCTGTTCATTTGCGGGCTCCTCCTTTTTGGTCCCGGGGAGGAGCCGAAACCGAAAAAGGACAAAAAAAATAGCCGGATAACCGCTAAATGTTTAGCGATCATCCGGCTATGGGGTAGCTCCTGGTATCGGCTCCGCCGCTCGGTATGAATTACACTTTTTTAGTTGTCACGCGATTGTTCTTCACTGCCAAATTGATGATGCTGGCGCACCGGGGACACTTTATTTCAAACACAGCGTCCCTGCCCCAAACCATGTCCAATAACCTTGTATTGGGGCAAACCGGGCACTTTATTTTTATGGCCATAACACTGCTCACCTCCTTCATCTTGGCCTTGTATGCATACTGGCGTACATGGTTGATAAAAAAATAACCGGTTAGTTAACGAACAAAGTTACTTTATAAAACTTTAAGCCTGACCCCCCTGATCTGGGCCGCCTGCCTGGATACTTGAAAAAACTGGGCCAAATCATTAATAATTGCCTGCCGGGTGATATCTTCACCCAAAATTTCGGAAAAGCTGCAACCATCGAACAAATCCCCTGCATCGTACATGGCCCTGAATTCCAGCGCCTTTCTTTTAAACATCTCCGCCGGCATTAAAATGGCCGCCGCCAGGTTATCGGCCTGCCATTCCATCCATTCCTCGGGAGTTCTGGGCCTGCATACCCTTTCCCGGGGACAGCGGCAAGCCCCGGCCAGCTGCCCGTTCCGGGGGGAAAGCATTAAAAACCTGATCCGGTGCCTGTCCCAGTGCACCATTTCATGGGCAATGGTGAACCGCTCCCGGCCCCTGTTCCCCGCTTCGGTGAGACTGCTTTCCACCAGCATGGTTCCCGCTTCGTAGTGCTGCCAGGTATACCGGCCTGTTTCCTGGTGGTAAAGCTGAACATTTCCACCGGTGAATATCATCATGCCCAGGGTGCTGCCGTCTTCAGCGATATGCACATAATCAATATCCAGGTTCATTTCGAGCTCCGCAATTTCCTCCACGGGAACCGGCATGGGTTCCACCAGAGCCCGGGGGCAGTATTTCAGCAGAAACTTTGCCGCTTCCCGGTCCATATCCTTTCCACTGATAACGGGCACATAGTCCTTGTCCAGTATCATTGCTGGCTTTTCACCTTCCCTCCAAACAACAGTTTGGTTAAACCTGCTATTATTATAAGGGAACATAGGTTTGGTGTCAATAGAATTTTTTGGCCTATTTTACCAACCTGCCAGCTACCCAATACACCACAAGCCCAACGCCTGCCCCGGCACTATCAATGATCAGTACTGGGCAAAGGCTTCTTCCCAATCCTGTTCTTTAAAACCAATCAGTACTTTTTCACCGTTAGTCAAAATAGGGCGCTTAACCAGCATACCGTCGGAGGCCAGAAAATTGTATAAGTCATCATCCTTTGCGGTCTTGATAATATCTTTTAAACCAAGTTCCTTGTATTTAGCCCCCCTGGTATTAAATAACTTTTTTATATCCAAGCCACTTTTTTTATGCAAATCAATAATTTCTTCCCGGGTAGGCCGCTCCTTCACAATATGACGAGTCTGATAGGTGATGCCTTTTTTATCAAGCCAAGCCTTGGCCTTTTTAACAGTACCTCAACTGGGATATTCAAACAAAAGCCACGACACGTTTCTCCCTCCGTTTGCAAATTATTAGCTTTAATTATTATTTCTCATTATTAACGGTCGACCAAACAGGCTGTAGTTATTATACCAGTACCGGTGCAATCTGTAGCCGGGTTATTTCATCTTTTCTCCCGGTTTCGTAAGGTTCTCTGTATAAGGAACGATTGCATCAAAATCTCCTCCTGGCTTTAATCTACGTAAAGCTTTTTGCTCTGTTTTATGGTCATTATATATAGCAACTTTCGTTCAGGCAATAAAGTCAACTTTTGGACTTTTTAGTTTAGCTAAAACACCTGACCCCCAATACACACCCCTGACAATACCGAATTTTTCATGACAATCCGGGGAGAAGGTTTTTAGGATCAATTTAGTGATGGGGGATTAATTATAATTGTTTTCTACCCAAAAATTGGTTACAATGATACCGGGGTGATACTAGATGTTAGATAGCATTCAACTGGCTGGTTTTAAGTCGATTAAGAAGATGGATTTGGAATTCAGTTCATTAAATGTGTTGATAGGAGCCAATGGTGCCGGTAAGTCTAACCTCATCGGTTTTTTTCAGCTGTTAAACTATTTAATGACCGGTAGTCTGCAACTGTATATTGCTGAAAATGGGTATGCCGATGCTCTTTTACATTTTGGGGCCAAACAAACGCCGCAGATGAGTGCAACTTTAAAATTTAGTACTCCGGCAGGCCAGAATATATATCATATGCGGCTGGTTAGTGCAGCGCAGGATACATTGATATTTGCTGATGAGGCTATCTCTTTTACTAGAAGTGGTTCAGACAGTGAAGCACCGTTAGTTTCCCTAGGATCCGGGCACCGGGAAAGCAAGTTAGCCGGTGATGATCTTAACATTAGTGGTGACATGAAATTTGCCTGTAACCGGAAAACGGCTGAGGTCATTAAGAAAATTATGCAACGGTGGCGAGTTTACCATTTCCATGATACGTCGAAAGAAGCCAGAATTAAGAAACAAGCTTACCTTCACGATAATGTCTACTTAAAAGATGATGGCGGTAATTTGGCAGCTTTTCTTTACTCTATGAAGCATAACCACAAACCTCATTATGATCGGATAGTTAAAGTTATACAATCTACTGCCCCTTTTTTCGGTGATTTCGTTTTGGAACCAAATGCACTAAATCCTAATTACATTATGTTGAACTGGAGAGAGCGGGGTAAATCCAACGTATTTGGGCCACACCAATTATCTGATGGTACTTTAAGGTTTATGGCTATGACAACATTGCTATTGCAACCCAAGTTACCAGAAGCAATAATTATCGATGAGCCTGAACTGGGACTTCACCCCTATGCAATTGGTATATTGGCAGAAATAATGAAAATGGTCTCCCGAGATACCCAAATTATCATTTCAACCCAATCGGTCAGCTTGGTTGATCATTTTGAGCCGAAGCACATCATTGTGGTAGACCGTGTTAAAGAACAGTCTGTATTTAAGAAGCTGAATGAAAAGGAATTAAGTCACTGGTTGGAAAGCTACACCATAGGAGAATTATGGGAGAAGAACGTGCTGGGAGGTAGGCCGGCATGGATATAATAAGGTTGAATGTTGTAGTAGAAGGACAGACGGAAGAGACCTTTGTGAGTGAAGTTCTGGCCCCACATTTGGCGATGAAAGGAGTTTTTGCTGTAGCCCGGGCTGTGGCCACCAGCAGGACGAAGACTTATGTTTATCGTGGTGGCGTTACTACCTACGCTAAGATTCGCAATGATATAATCAATTGGATTAAGCAAGACCCTAGCAGTTATATCACTACAATGTTTGATTTGTATGGTTTACCGAAAGATTTCCCTGGTAAGGATAGTTTGCTACCGAATATTAACTGTTACGATAAAGTGTCCATACTGGAAAAAGCTTTTGCTCAAGATATTAATTATCAACGATTTATTCCTTATTTGCAGCTCCATGAATTTGAGACACTACTGTTTGCAGAGTTGGATAAACTAAAATTTTATTATGTCCAAGGTAAGGATGCGGCAATAAGACGGCTTAAAGATACGGTCAAAGGTATTGCTCCGGAGTTGATAAATGATGGTGTAAACACTGCTCCGTCAAAAAGTATCATCAAAGAAATACCAGAGTACAAAGATGGCAAGAGAGTAGTTGGTCCTTTGATTGTGGGACAGATTGGATTACCGGCCTTGAAACAAGCTTGTCCCCATTTTAACGAATGGATCAAGGAGATTGAATTTTTAAGTCAGAGATGATTTGAAAGGATGATTAGCATGAAAACACAGGGATCACTGGAAGCTTTCACTGATGCTTGACACTCAAGATCGGGAAAACTGCATGGCGGGCCTCTCGCCGAAAGAGATCGCTATCGGGCACCGTGTTGATGAAAACTACACGGAACATCCATTTATCCCTTGATGCACACAGAACATCACCGGCTGCTGCAATATCGTCTGCGGCAAAATAGGGCCAGGGGGCAAAGGGCATTGTGCGCACAGATGTTCCCCCGTCAATAGCAAGTTTAGTCAATATGTATCACTCCACAAATTTTTGCTTAAAAATTATCATTGAATCACATAGATTGTGAATTTTTCTGGAGATATTCATGAAGACCCAATAACAACTTATCCGCATAATACAGTTAGTTTAATAAACTTTAAGCCTGACCATAGGTAGTTGTTGGGAATGGCGCAAGGGATTGACCCTTTTTAGGAAATTTCGGAAGATCGGTTAGGCCTTACGGAATTTTCCTCGAGCATAGGCATGAATAAAACACCTCAATTGAGATGCCATTATGGATTTTAATATTTAATCAACAATTTTTGTGTTTGATAATTGCAATTCTATATTACGTCCACCATACATTATTCTTACTATTGCAACCGTCTTTTCTTCTTCAATTACTGTATAAAATACAAGATAGCTATCTACTGGAAGAACTCTCAAACCCTTACTGTGCCATGGTTCGTCCAGGTAGAGTTTATGCCGCAAGGGCAATTCATTCAGGCCTTTAATTGCATTCATAATTCTATCGATTTGCTTTTTCGCAGTTTCCGGCACTAATAAATTCATTGCAATATACCTGTAAATATTTATAAGATCCTGCTCTGATTCTTCGGTATAAATAATTTTATAACTCATGCCCATATTCCCTATTGATACGCTCGGCTACCTTATCCGCAGATACAACTCTTCCTGCCCTTAAATCATTAAACCCTTTTTCAATTTCATTGTTAAACTCTTCAGGTGTTAAATCCTCAATTGCAAGAGGTTTATTATGTGTGATTTTAACTTCAAACGGTAGCCCATTTTGCAAAACAACCTGTCTTAAAAAAATATTAATAGCACTTGACATAGGTATGCCAAGTTTATTTAACACCATTTCTGCTTGTTCTTTTATTTCCGGCTCAACACGAGCAAAAATACTTGTAGTTTTCGACATACATATCGCCTCCTTCTTGGTATTTATATTTTACTATTTTGTATTGCGATATGCAATATATTCGCAGTTGTTGGGAATGGCGCATGCCAGGCCCAACAACTACCCGAGCATTGACATCTATGTTTGGGTGCATGCATTGCATCCAATTATCTAGATAACACAGTAAGCTTAAACAAGTTTAAGCCTTTTCCCATATTTCCTTATTATTGATGGTAAGCATGCCACCCTCGCCACCGGTGGTCATAATTTTATCCTGGCAAAAGGAAAAGGCGGCAACATCTACCCAGGGACCCCACCGGTCGCCCTTTATAAGTGCTCCATAAGCCTGGGCACAATCCTCGATAACAAAAAGCCCCTTTGCCCGGGCCAGTTTAAGGATGGGTACATATCACAGGGCCATCCCGCGAGATGCACGGCGATAATAGCCCTGGTCCTGGGTGTAACACACTTTGCAATGGTTTCGGCGGTGATATTCTGGCTAACGGGATCCACATCGGCCATCACCGGAGTGGCTCCCCGCATTACGGCACAACTGGCCGAAGCAATGAAGGTACGGCTGGTTACAATAACTTCATCGCCGGGGCCTATGCCCAGGGCATAAAGGGCCAGCTCCAGGACCACGGTTCCGTTGGCCAGGGCCAACCGGTAAAGGCGGCAAACTCTCTTTCAAATTCCCGCCCCTCCTTCCCCGGTCCAGTAGTTCACCTTGCCGGATTTTAAAACGTCACCGGCCGCTGTAATCTCGTCTGCGGCAAAAAATGGCCAGGGGGCAAAGGGCATTGCACGCACGGGTGTTCCCCCGTCAATGGCAAGTTTAGATAATATGTAATCACTCCACAATTTTTTACTTAAAAAATTATTAATGAATCACATAGATCGTGAATTTTTCTGGAGATATTAATGAAGGCCCAATAACAACTTATCCGAATAATACAGTTAGTTTAGTAAACTTTAAGCCTGACCCCAAACTTACTACCATATTAATAATCTCCGAAAGCAACTGAGAAAAACGGACCGTGCTCTATTACTAACCCGTCGTCTCGAAGACGGCGTAGAGATTCTTTAATAAACTTTTCATTATTTTCCAATCCTTTTTCTTTCAGGTCTGATGATATCTCTCTTAAAGTAAATGGCCCTTTTTTTGATAAAACTAGATTAGTAAATTTATACGTTGGGTTATTCGTTATTAATGGCATTCTTCAATCTCTCCTTTTCTTTTAGTTACAAATATTGAATTAGTGCATTAAAATATTTCGTGTTAGAATATACCTGCTTTACAGCTTTCCAAAGACCAGATATATCTAATGGCAACACTCCGCCATTGTACTCATTCTCTTTCTCGGGATTTCCCAAATAACTCCTTGCCAAGCCGACTATTGCCTTTTCAAGAAGATAATCCGTTTTTATGACACGGTGATGATATATAACATACTTATAAAGTAGCCATCTACGATTAAAAAAGTCCTCAACAGTACTTAAGGTTCTAATATCTGGGCAAAAAAGAAAATGACCATTCATTATAATAAGCCTCATGGATCTAATCAATCTGTCATATTCAATACGTCCATAATTAAATCCGGAGTTTTCCAAATCCCTGGTCACATAATCAAGCCGGTCGCAATCTATAGACCC
>NZ_VNHM01000028.1 GCF_008124625.1 Desulfallas thermosapovorans DSM 6562 | reverse complement strand
CTTTGCTTTTTGTCAAGTTGACTGTTTCAACTTAAAAATATCGACGAGGACTATCAATAGGTATTGTCTATTGACACCAAAAGTGCGGAAGAACCCCTTTTTGGTTGACAAACACAGGTGCCGGGTGTGGATTGAAACATACCCGGCATAAACGCCAGCTTTTTAATCGGCGTTTGTAGCACCCGGCTTGGGTGCCGGGTGTGGGTTGAAACATCCTCAACCGGTTCGTAAATCATGTGAAAAATGTGTAGCACCCGGCTTGGGTGCCGGGTGTGCGTTTAACAATCTGGTGTTTTTGTATGTTCCGGCGAAATCAGGTGGATATTTTACATCTGTACTTATTTAAGATAGTATTTTTGATTAACCAACAACCCCAACAGAATCACTACATCCACCATCGTGTGGGCAAAGATTGCCGCCAACAAACCAACCCACTGATACATTAGACCCAGCCCTATGCTGAGTGCAAACATAAGCAAACCGTAAAGAGTTATCCGCCAGTTACGGGGGTTGAAATATCCGTGCAGGGCAATGAAAAGGGCCGAAGACCACCATAAGCCGATTAACGGTTGTAAGCCGCCGCGAAACAGAAACTCCTCGCTAAAACCGGCCAGGGCCGATATAAGTATTATTGTAACTGGATTCAAATTGACATCATTGATTATTCCAATGAACAGATTGCGCAAATCTTCAAAAACGGGCGCCGCTAATAACAAAAACAAGCAAATTAACCCGGCAACAGAGCCATATAAGCTTCCCAGCAGAATTTGTACGGGTATAGCCCGGCCGTCTGTTAAACTTGGCAGGAAAGGCCTGTTTTCAATCCCCGTGATGATGAACCATGAAAGTACCGTGCATATTACGGATAACCCTATACTCAAGTTAATTATTGTTCTTTGTGTTATCTGTGGCATGTTTATATTGTAGCAAAAAAGAACCCGGAGGGGTAAAACATAATCTTTTTGGGAACCATTTCGGGGGCGCTGTTTCCAGCAGGCTTGTTATACCCGGCTTCCGGGAGGCCCGTGTCAAGCATATTAATGTACAATTAAAATTTTTATTTTCTTTTATCAGCACGATATAAAATTACAGAAAATACTGACTTATTCTTAATCAGCTCCTAACGTCCGCACCCTTTCGTTAACCCCTTGTAATCCACGGCCTGGAAACCTCCAAATTAATCCACTGATTAAATCCCCCACGGTGTTGTTGTGTATTTGGTCACCCACCCGTTTTGTTTATCCCGAAAAATCTTGATTTTATTGGGCTGTAACATTTAAATGCCTTGGCACGCCTCTTGCTCAAAACATTAAACAAACAATAGTGATTGCAATCACAAGTATGTAGTACGGTGGTAGGGTTTTCGGTAAAAAGGCGGCGGGTTTTCGTTTTTTAATGTTTTGTTCCGGAGGTGGTTAATGTGGTTAAGATCAAAACGCAAAAAAAGGGTGGTATTTTGCGTAACTTGATACTCTGGGGAATTCTTTCACTGGCTCTTTACACACTGGTCTTTGCGAACCAGGGTATCGTGATGGACTATTTCACCAGGGGAGGAGTTTTTGCAATCGCGGTTATCGTTACAGCACTGGTATTTTCATTTGTACACGGGGCTTTCTCAAACTACCTGGTGGAAGCGATGGGTTTCAAACCCGGAAACAAAAAGTAAGGGGTGAAGGGGTAATGAAACTATTTGATTCGATAAATATGAAGCATGCAAAGATGACTGTTTTCATAATGCTGGCGCTGGGGGTTTTTCTACTCCCCGGCATTAGTGAAGCAGCAGGAGAACAATTGAGCGGCGATGATATGGTTAAAGAGTTTATCAACCTGAAACTGTCCGGTATTCTGTTCCTGTTTATCCTGGGGTTCCTTGGTGGTTTAATCAGCGGTTTTATCGGTTCCGGCGGCGCGTTTGTGCTCACCCCGGGAATAATGAGCCTTGGTGTGCCGGCGGCCATAGCGGTGGCCAGCAATATGTGTCACAAGTTCCCGAAGGCCCTGGTGGGCGCCTATAAGCGTTTCAAGTACGGGCAGGTGGACTTGAAGCTTGGTTTGATTATGGCCGTAACCGCCACTATAGGTGTGCAGCTGGGCATCAGGGTCCAAAAATTCATTTTTGCCAAGTGGGGAGCTGCCGGTTCAAACCTTTACGTCAGTCTGGCGTTCGTATCCGTATTGACGGTACTCGGTATTTACATGCTGTACGACGCCAGAAAATCCATGCGGCCGGAAAATAGGACCGGAGGGGTTAAAAAGGATAGCCTGGCGGATAAAATTGCCCGCATAAACATTCCTCCCATGATTTACCTCAAGACAGCCAACCGGAGAGTATCATTGTGGGTGACTATGCCGGTTGGACTCTGCACTGGTTTGCTGGCAGCCACCATTGCCGTGGGCGGTTTTATCGGGGTTCCGGGGATGATATACATTATCGGAGCACCGGCCATGATAGCCAGCGCAACAGAACTGGTGGTAGCTTTCGTAATGGGAATGTCCGGTACCATTAACTGGGCCATGGGCGGTTTTGTGGACATCAGGCTGGCCCTGCTCATTCTGGCGGGCTCGCTTATCGGGGTACAGCTGGGTGCCGTGGGAACCACCTACGTAAAAGAGCACATGATTAAACTGGTTATGGCCACCATTATGCTCATTGTTTCCGTCAGCAGGGGGTTTGCCATTCCGGGTTACCTTACCGAACTGGGTACAATCCAAATGAATAGCGCTACGATTCATACTCTGAACAATGTTAGCTTTGTCACCATGTGTTTTGCCCTGGCCATGGGCGGTGTAATCATCCTGGTGAATATGATTAAAGCCCGGCGGGAGATTCAGCGCCAGGAAGAAGCCAGCGAAGTTGTACAACAATCGCTTCAGCACAACTAGGTTTGCGGGAAACAATTTGGGTCCCACAGGGGGGGAATTATATGGACTGGAAAAAGATACACCGGTGGTTCGAAAGCAATTTGCAAGAACCGTTGTTACAAGCAGAGATGCACAGGGTCGATATGATGTTGTCCAACCGGGCAACGGAAAGGGTTAATAGGTTACGTGTTATCGAGGGAGGAAAATTGCGCAGGTGCTCACATTTGGAACCTGAAATCCAGAAGAAGATGCGCCAAGCCTATTAAACCTGCCGCCATGTGGGGCGCCAAAACCGTTGAGGAGTGGCGCCCTACACATTTTATGATTGTTTTGACAACAGAAGTTTAGTTTTAAAAGATTTTCTTATTTTTTTGACGTAAATTAGGACAAGATGATGTTTTTTAAATATGGCGCAACCACAGTAATCAGTAATAGAAATTAATAACCTGTCCGGGTTTTGGTCGTCAGTGACCAGTTTTACAACAAACAATCAATAACATGTTGTCCGCGATGCCCGAAAACAGTGGGTTTAATTGGTCCTCGTGACTGGCATGACGATTGCACCATAAGTTACAAAAACCAGGGAGGTGTTAGTTATTTCATTTATTGCATTCTAATGAAGTCTAGGCGGAAAGGAGGAGGAGTTAAAATTACAAAGTATAAAGTAGAGGAAAAAAAGACGGCATTAGTAAAAGCAGTCATATGTTTTGTAGTAACGATTTGTGTATATGTTACCGTTTTTACAAATACTCAAACGGTAAATAGACTTATGCAGAGCCATACATATGCGGCTCCATTGACAGCAATGGCAATTGCCTTATTGGCCGCATTTTTTTACGGCACTGCGATAACTAAATTTCTTAAACATACCCTGGAAAAAAAATTAAAATCACAGGAATTGAGGGAGGAATAGAAGCATGGCCGGAGCAGTGGAATTACCAGCTGCCGCTGAAGCGATTAAATTTATTGCCATGACTCCCAAAACTGCTTTATCCCTGTTTGCTATCGGATTGGTAGGCGGTACTTTAAGCGGTTTCTTGGGTTCGGGGGGTGCCTTTATTATGACCCCAGCCATGATGAGCCTGGGAATTCCGGGAATTATGGCGGTGGCTGCCAATATTACGCATAAGTTTGGCAAGGCCATCATGGGGGCTAAAAAACATAGTGAGTTTGGCAATGTGGACGTTCGCATGGGATTAGTTATGTTTATAGCTCTTTTTGCCGGTGTACAGGCGGCGGTGGCGCTGAATAAGGGAGTAATGGAAAGAATGGGTGCTGCGGGCTCCAATCTTTATATTAGTGTCGTTTTTGTAGTCATTCTTTCCTGGGTTGCTTTGTTCATGTACCGGGACATCAAGCGACAAAAAAAGATGCATGGGGAACAGGCGACCGGTGAGCCTAAATTGTTGGACAAAATACGTAATTCAAATATACCGCCTGTTATTCATTTTAAAGTCGCCGGGGTTAAGTGTTCCTTGTGGTTGTCGCTTTTGGTGGGTTTCGCTACCGGTTTTCTGGCCGGCACTATCGGGGTGGGCGGTTTTATCGGTGTTCCGGCGATGATATATTTGCTAGGCATCCCCACTTACGTGGCCGCCGGTACAGAGCTTTTTTTAGCCATATTCTCCGGGTTTCAGGGAGCATTTTTATACTCATTGTATGGGTACGTGGATATTCGAATTGCTCTTTTGTTATACTTGGGCTCGCTAATCGGGATAAACTTGGGTGCCATCGGTACCAGGGTGGTACGTGGATCGCAGATTAGGCTGGTTATGGTATCTATTATTGCTATGGTAGCACTTAGCCGGGCCACCATGGTGCCCGTATACCTGGGTGACCTGGGTCGAATTAACCTTAGCGCCAACACTCACCATGTAGTTACCATGGTCAGCAATGCTTTTTTGTTCGGGAGCGGGCTGGTTGGTGTTTCAATTATTTTTTATTGGATATTTCAGGCTTATAGAAGGGCGGAAAGGGAGGAAAAGTACGCAGGGTTGCAGAAAACGGAATCTCCCGTTTAAATATGTAAATTTCAGGTGGTGTGGACTTAAGACGATGCAACTAATTAATAGCGATTTTTAGTACTACAATTCTCTAATACTTGTTGGATTTGCTGTAATTATGGACACCTGTTTGTTTTCTGTTCCCCTGTAGGAGCTTTGTATATCAAAGCACGACATACAACTGTATGAAATCTGGTCAGCGGTGACCAGATTTCATACAGTTGTATGTGATTATGTTGTGCTGGGAACCCCGAAATAAAGGGTTTTATGACGGCTCACTGGTGGCATGACGATTGCACCATAGATTACATAATTTTATTGATGGATTTTGGAGGAAAACTTTTACGCGTCATAATAGTTGAATTTGCTTAAAACCCGTTGTGATATAATGTGCATATAAGGCGGTTGCCTTATAACATACCCGCTACTCATAATTTAAAGCAAAGAAATGAGGTATTAAAAATGTTTAAAAAGAACATTTTTTTCGGCAACCGCATTTTGTTATTTGTTTCATTGTTGCTTATACTCACCGTCCTTTTAACCATTTACCTGATGAGTATAATACGCAACAGCGAGCTATCACTGCTGGAACACCAGAAAGCCAGGCTAAACCAGGCTGCGTATATGTTTGATCAAAGTGTTGAAGGCAGTATCAACGAATACCTTGCCACTCATAACAAGGAAAATTTAACCAGACAGGAAAAAATATTAATTCTTGAGGAATATATAAACCCTATAATCCACTCAATAAACCGTGAATACCCCGAAGTGCATATCGGCCTTTATTACTCCGACCTGGATATTTTTCTGGACGGTACCCGGGTATTGAAAGAAAACTATTCCCTACGCCGTAAAAGGGCCTTTCAGGTCGTACTTGATACCGGTTCCTCGCTGTCTCAGAACCTGGGCCAGGAGGAAGGCGGAATCCTGGAGGTCTACAAACCATTTACCCGGAACGGTGAAGTGGAGGGGGTTATCCGTTCGGCAGAGTACCTGCAGGAAACCAGTTACTACGCCAAGCGCCGGGAAGTTGAATATAATGTGTATTCCATTATCGTCCTGGTTGTGATTACAGGCATTGCCGGTTCCATGTTTATTTTTCGTCAGCTAATCAACCAGGTGGAAGATATCAAGGACGGTGTCAAACTCCTGGAGAAGGATCTCAGTAAAACTTTGCCGCCCGCGCCGGGTGAACTGGGTGAGATAGTGGACGCCATCAACGGGTTCGCCCAAAAGATTTCCGACCTCAACGTATACAACGAAACCATGCTGGCCGCCATTGATGATGCCATACTTGTGGTGGACGTTGGTGGGCGGGTGATGATTGCCAACAATATGGCCCGCAAGCTCATGGACTTGCCGGAAGATTGCCTGGAATACAATTACAGGGATTTGTTGCCCTCCTCCTCTCCGTTTGCGGAATTGATCGGCAGAACCCTGGAAGAGCGCAGGAATATGAAAGACCTTAATGTTTCTTATGCCAAAAACGGGCACAATGTTCTTCAACTGGTGGTCAGTACCAGTATTCTCATCCGCCCGGGGGGAACCTTTATTGGTGTTGTCTTGCTTTGCCGGGATATAACCGAACGGGTGCGCATGCGGGAAAAGGCGCAGCGCCAGGAACGGTTGGCCTCCCTTGGTAAACTTGTTACCGGCGTAGCCCACGAAATACGTAACCCGTTAACCTCAATTAGTTGTTATATCCAGCACTGGCAGAACCAGCACACCCCCAATCCCAGGGCTCTAGCGACCATGCACAGAGAGGTTGCCAGGCTGGATGCCATTGTGGACCAATTACTGTATTTTGCCAAACCGGCCGAGGCCAGGTTTAAATTTAAAGATTTAAATGCACTGGTTAAAGGAATACTGGATTTTTTCCATGAAATACACCAGGGTAAGTACAACATTATCACTGAACTTGACAAGGATATACCCAGGGCGTGGATTGATCCGGAGCAAATAGAGCGGGTGTTGGTGAACATATTGTTCAACGCCCTGCAAGCCATGCCCGAAGGTGGAACGGTGACTATTCGCACCGGGTATGAAGAGGATACGGAGCAGGTATTCGTTTCCATTGCGGACACCGGTTGCGGTATTCCCAGGGAACATCTTGCCCACCTGTTTGACCCGTTTTTCTCTGGTCGCCCCAAGGGAACAGGGCTCGGGCTGGCCATAGCCCACGAAATCATCCAGGTGCACGGGGGGCACATTGAAGTGGAAAGCGAGGTGGGGAAGGGGTCCAAGTTTACATTCTACTTGAAAACCAGGGAGGATGTTTAAAGTGTCCAAGTTAGTTTTAGTAGTCGATGATGAGCAAAGCGTACGGGAAACGCTACGTGACATACTGGAAGATAACTGTTACCGGGTGGAGCTAGCTTCAAACGGTCAGGAAGGGCTGGATATGATTGACCGCTTAAATCCCGACACGGTGCTGCTGGATATTCGTATGCCCGAAATAGACGGCATAAGGGCACTGGAAATAATCAACAAGCGCGGACAACATGTGCCGGTTATACTGATTACGGCTTACGGCTCGACCGAGACCACCATTGAAGGTATGCGGCTGGGCGCTTTTGATTACCTGATGAAACCGCTAAAGATCAACGAACTTCTTGATACCGTTAAAAAGGCTACGGAAGTCAAGGCAATGGTCCAGCGTTCCGGGCAGGCGGAACATGAGGTCGAGCGGGCAAAAGACAACATCATGGTGGGTAAATCGCCCGTGATGCAAAACATCTACAAAACCATTGGTCGGGTGGCTAACAGCACGGCCACGGTGTTAATCAGGGGTGAAAGCGGCACCGGCAAGGAACTGGTGGCCGAGGCCATTCACGCAAACAGTGTGCGGCGGGCTTACAGTTTTGTAAAAATAAACTGCGCATCTATTCCGGAAAACCTACTGGAAAGCGAGCTTTTCGGTCACGAAAAGGGTGCTTTTACTGGGGCGGTGGCCTCCAAGCAGGGGAAATTTGAAATGGCGCACCGGGGTACTATTTTCCTGGATGAAATTGCCGAGATGTCCCTTTCCACCCAGGCCAAGTTATTGAGGGTGTTGCAGGACAGGGAATTCGAGCGGGTGGGAGGTACGGAGACCATCCGCGTGGATACGCGCATAGTGGCGGCAACCAATAAAAACCTGGAAAAATGCATTAAAGATGGCACTTTCAGGGAAGACCTTTATTATCGGATCAACGTGGTGGAAATTGTGCTGCCTCCATTACGGGAACGCAAGGAAGACATACCGGAACTGGTTTGCCACATTATCAAGCGTTGCAGCCGCGAACACGGTAAACCGGTATCCGGCTTTGACAGAGAGGCCATGACAGTTTTGGAAAATTATGATTGGCCAGGCAATATACGGGAATTGAAAAATGTTTGTGAAAGGGCGGTACTAATGTCCAGTAGGCCGCTCTTAACGGTGGAGGACTTGCCTCACAGCCTGCGTAAAAAAGACAGGAGGATCGAGTGGCTGGGAGAAATCCAGGGGGATTCTTTAAAAGAAATTGTGGCGGAAGTGGAACGCGAAGTTATTTTGAAAGCGCTGGCTGAGAACAATTGGAACCGTACAGCCACGGCCCAGGCATTAAAGATAAATCGAAGTTCGCTTTATGCAAAGATGAAAGAGTTCGGTATTATTTAAACCGTAAAGTTTAAAAGGGGATGGTGTAACGGTGTCATATAGTCATAATATTGAGAATATAATGGTACCTGTTGACGATTTTCCGGTAATCCGGGAAGATTACGTGGTGGCGGAAGCGGTAAAGATTATGCGCCAGTTTTTTCACCAGCAGGACGGTACCTGGTTCGGGTTTCAAGCAGCACTGGTGCTGGATGCTAATGAGCAGCTGGTGGGTTTGTTGACTTTGCGAAGATTGCTGCAGGCTTTTAAACTGCGGGCCATCCAGGATCACTTATTAACCAGCTACGCGGAAGTGTTTTTTATGCCGGGGGGTTCCCACCAGCACATGGAAATAACAGTCAAGGAAATCATGCGTCCCATAGGCGCCATAACGGTACAAAAGGATGACAACATTTTTAAAGCGGTCCGCCAAATGGTGGAGAGAAAAATCAACCTGTTGCCGGTACTGGAAGGTAGCGAATTGGTGGGCATGGTGCGCACCATAGATATGTTTTGGATAATCGGTGAATTACTTGATTAAAAAGGGGTGAAGGGAATGAAAAATAAAAAGGCTTCTGATATTATGGTTCCCCTGGACGATTACGTAACAATCAGTGATAATGCAACTCTATACGAGGCGATTAAAGAACTGCGGGGTGCCATGCACAGTAAAGGAAGGGCGTGGCACGGTCACAGGAGTGTACTGGTGCTCGGTGCTGATGGAAACCTGGTGGGAATTCTCACCATGTCTGGTTTGCTGCGAGCGGCGGGGATACAGGAACTGGACCGGGACCCTAATATAAAGGCCGAGTCCTGGGGCTGGTATTATGTGGACCGGATGCGCCGGGAATCGGGAGTTCGAGTGAGGGATATTATGCGCCCGCTGCGGTTATACACGGTGCCTGCGGAAGCCTCCGTAATGGACGTGGCGCTTGCTTTGTTAAAATATCAGGTCAATACCCTGCCGGTGATGGATAAGGGCAAACCGGTGGGTATTGTAAGACCAATTGATGTATTCATGGTGATAGACGAGTATTTTCATTAATTCCAAGTACTCACGGCTAAATCGATCTCAGTGTTTGCTTTATTGAAAAGCTTTGGTGCTATATGGAGATTTTTTTAAGATAACGTGACGTTACGGATATAAAATCCGCTAAAATCCGGCTAAACTTTTGCACGTGAAATAATTCAACCCCATTCATGTCATTGAAAACAATTTTCAGCCTGTACTTGCCCGTAGCTTCAATGGATTTGTTCTCCCTTTCTAGAGGGAGATTGAGGTCTTGTTCTATATCATCTTTGTATTTTAGAAGAGGGAGAAAAACTTTGTTTTTGTTCCCGTCTGCCACCAACTCAATGGAAATCAGGTGTTCACCTTTGTGCTTACCTTTGCGCGGGGAAGTTTTGCGTATTCGGTAATAAACGGTGTTGTATGGTTGAACCCTGAGACAGCGTGAGTTGCTTTTGCTTACGGGTACGGGAAGAGAAACACAATTAATCTGTATCCCTTGTTTGGCCAAAATTTTTGCGGCTCCGGTTACTATGTTGTCCAGCTGTTGGCTGATAATATTGTTGTTTTTTTTCGCCGGATGCTCTGTAGACTTGGTGCGATCACGCAAGTTTTCTTTTAACCACTTTTCAAACAAGTCCAGCGTCTTGCGGTTATCTGCGCCAAGTGATAGCTGCCGACAAAATTTTTCTTTTTGAGCAATAAAAGCTGAAACAAACTCCCGGTTCGTCATGACATCTCTCTCCCAATGGGACGGTAATTTGTATGTGGAACTCGGTAAAATTCATCTGGGATCAGGTCAGGTTAATCAAAAAAACTATCAGTGGTAAACCAAGTATAACCAGTGAACTGTACAAGAGTTTTCTATACTTCTTTATTTCAGGCATGTTTATTTTATTGCCCTTGGACAATTCAGCTCTTATAATTTCCGCTTCCAGGAAAGGTTCCTCCAGGTTGCTGACCATCCAATGGTGCAATTTTCCTCTGTTATGCATTAATTTCCCTCCCGTTGAGTGCTGCCCAGCTTTTTAGTTTAGTGGAATTTATAGTTTAGTGGAATGTGGAATATTGTATAAACTGTGGTGCAAGCTTTGTGCCAGCTTTCGAAGTTCGGAAAACCCGCATAAACAGGGCGTTTAAATTATTACAGGCAAGAACGATTGACCATAACTAAGTCAATACTGGTGGTTTTTTTGTACAACATGCGGGAGGTGGTTTTAGAATGGCTTAAATACTGTGTTTTTGTAACCAGGGCTGGCTGTGGAGGAAGTGCCGTGTGTTATTAAAAAAAGCAAAATATCAAAGTGTTAAACGACATAAAGACAAAAAAGCGCGCCCGAACTGAAAAAAATTGTCAGGACGCACTTTTTTTACGCATGCGTATTGATTTTGGTGTTACTTCCACCAGCTCGTCGTCCGCGATGAATTCCAGGCACTGCTCCAGGGTCATTGGGCGGTGCGGTGTTAGCTTTACGGCTATGTCCGCCGTGGAGCTGCGTACGTTGGACAACTGTTTCTTTTTACAGACGTTTATGGGGCCACATTTTATAATACTTCCCCGGCCACATCTTTTCAACTGTTACATGCTATTATGGGAAAAATTTTAAAGCAATATATACCCTTATATATCCTTGCGGTTGAAGCTGTACACCGCCAGCCCGGTGAAGAAGGCCACATACAACAGCGCGTAAACCACCATCCACACGCGAACCGTAAAGCGGTACAGCGACATATGCGGGAAATGGGAATCGCCGGCATTTCTCCCGGCCCGAACCTGAGTAAGCGTAACCAGCAACATAAGGTCTATCCATACTTGCTCAGTAACCTTGAGATCACCCGCCCAGACCAAGTCTGGGGCATAGATATTACCTACATTCGCCTGCAAAAGGGCTGGGTATACCTGGTGGCAATCATGGACTGGTATTCTCGCTATGTGATTAGTTGGGAAATGGATCTCACGCTGGAGATATACTTTGTTCTGGAAGCGGTCAAAAGAGCCCTGACCCAATCCCGGCCGGAAATCATGAACAGCGACCAGGGAAGCCAGTTTACCAGCCCGCAGTACATAGAGATTTTAAAAAACGCTGGGGTCCAAATCAGCATGGACAGCAAGGGCAGGGCCACTGACAA
>NZ_VNHM01000027.1 GCF_008124625.1 Desulfallas thermosapovorans DSM 6562 | reverse complement strand
TAAACTCTTGAGGTGAGGGTACGTAAACTGCTGTTTTCTTTGCACCGCTGCTTGTATACTCCCACGCTTTGTGTTTTGAATCACTAATCCAGCGGTAAAGGGTTTTGGGGCTTATTTCATGGCGTTTAGCTACTTGTCCAACATTGCCGGTTTCCGCTGCTTCCTGAATTAATTGTTCTTTAAATTCTTTAGGGTATCTTTTGCGCTGCATTCTTATCCCCCTTCTGTTGATTAAAGTTTATATCATTTAGGGATAAGACTCAAATCCTTTTAAGGGGCTATATAGAACCAGGATAGTCTGTTCATCCTGCGGCCATACCCATGCCATATTACCAGAGATTATCATCCCCTACAGTTCCTACAGCCTAATTTTTATTCTTACTGTCCTGCGCGATTATTACCTTTTCCACATGACAGTGCAGGCACTCTGTAACAAATACATGATTGCCACGTCCACACTTTATGCTTGGAAGCGTCTTTTCCAAATCCACAAGAAGCTCTGGCTCGGCATCCTGGAAGACGCCGCCACTAGCTCGCTCACTTTTCTATCCACGTTGCCCACCGCTAACACCTCGGATGATCTAGCCGCCTTCTTCCAGAGTCACGCCCAATCATTCCTGCAAGGGGTTACTAAAACCGCACACTTTAGTTCGGCCTGATTTGTTGGTTCTTCTTGTTTTTCCCTTTCACATACCTCCGTCATGGTTTATCCTCATCCAGCGTATTATCATGATTTTGGGAGGTGTCTGGACATGAAACGACAATTCAGTGACCAATCTGCCATCGAAATGGCCTATTTCCGATTCGCCTTGATCGCCCCGGTTATTCAAGGTACTTTTGCCGACCCTTCGAAGGCCGCCTATTACCGCCGGGTGACGGAAAATGAGTTGACTTTGCCCGATGGCCGAACCATGCGCTACAACCCCAAAACCCTGGAAAAGTGGGAGGAATACTACCGCAAGCAGGGTATGGACGGCCTGATGCCCAGAAAACGCCGGGACGCGGGAAGACCGCGCGTGCTTAGCGAAAGGGCCATTGCCGAAATCCATCGCCTTAAGGAGAAGTTTCCCCGCATTAACGCCACCTTGATCTACCATAAACTAATTGAAGATGGTTTCATAAACCAATCCGCGGTTTCTGTTTCCAGTGTGCAGCGTTTTATCAAGCACAACGACCTGAGAACGGCGGTTAACCCCAACCAAAAGGACCGCAAGGCTTTTGAGGAGGCCTACCCGGGCGGTATGTATCAGGCAGATACGTCGTATACCACCTACATTAAAGAGGGCGGTAAATCCAGGCGCACTTATCTTATTCACGTGGTGGATGACCACTCACGCCTAATTGTAGGGGCTCGTTTTTTCTATAACGATAACGCCTATAACTTTCAGATTGTCTTGAAGGACGCCATTGCCCGCCACGGGATTTGCAATAAACTGTATATCGATCATGGTTCTACTTATGCCAATGCTCAGCTCACACTGATTTGCGGCTCCCTGGGAATTGTAAAAATACATACACCTGTTCGTGATGGGGCATCCAAGGCGAAAGTTGAAAGGAGCTTTAGAACCATTAAGGATACCTGGCTTTATGGTTTTGATGCTTCAGGTGTATCATCCCTGGAAGAGCTTAATCGTTTGCTGACTGATTATGTTCGTAAACGCAATACCAGTTTTAACCGCACCATTGGTGAGACGCCTATGGAACGCTACCAGCGGGGTATTGGCCATGTCCGGCTGCCCCAAAGCCGCCAGTGGCTGGATGAGTGTTTCATGAACCGCATTACCCGAAAGGTGAATCTGGACGCTACGGTTTCCATTGGCGCTGTCTATTATGATGTGCCCATGCAGTTCATCCGGTCCAGGGTGGAGATCCGCTATCTGCCCGATTGTATGCAGGATGCTTATATTTTTTTCGAGGGTAAACATTATCCTATCCGGGCCACCAACCGGGTGGAAAACGGGCGTACTAAACGCAATAATGTGCATGCCATTGATTATTCCAGGATGGAGGGCCCTTCCGATGTTTAAGTCTTTTTACGGCCTGTCTTTTAATCCTTTCGATAAATCAATTCCTGAAAGTTATGCTTTTAAGTCCGGGGATTTTAAGCAGATGCTTTCCCGGCTTGATTATCTGAAAAATACTCGGGGTATCGGTCTTTTTACCGCCCCGCCCGGTATGGGTAAGACTTTTGCCCTACGCTGTTTTGCTAAAAACTTGAACCCTAATCTTTTTAGGCTTTCGTATATTTGCCTTTCTACGGTGAGTGTGTCCGAGTTTTATCACCAGTTTTCTTTTGAACTGGGCTTGGATTACAGTACTAAGAAGTCGGTTATGTTCAGAAATATCCAGGAACGGCTTTTTTATTTGCTTAAGGAGAAGCGTAAAACGTTTATTCTGGCTATCGATGAAAGTCAGTATTTAAACGCGGGCATTTTCCGGGATATTAAGCTGCTTATGAATGTCCACTTTGATAGCCTGGATTGTTTTGCTCTGGTTTTTATCGGCCAGCCTTATCTGACTTCTATCTTGGAAAAGCCGGTGCATGAGTCCCTTAGGCAGCGGATTGTGGTGCATTACCATTATGAGGGGCTATCTCAAAGTGAAGCCAGGGATTATATTTATTCACGGCTAGAGGCGGCCGGCGGTGCTCGTACTCTTATAGATGAAGCGGCTGTGCATGCTGTGGCTAACTCCTGCCGGGGTGTACCGCGGCTGATCAATAGCCTAATGACTGATGCTTTGATTATTGGCTCGCAATCGGAGAAAACAGTTATTGATACGGATGTTATTATTGCGGCCAGTGATAATCTGGCGCTACGCTAAGGAGGTTCCTTTATATGTGTGCAAAGGCTTTTTCACCAATTATTTTTCAATGCCGGGAGAAGATTGGTAGGCGCTTTGAGCGCTGGTCAGGTACTGTTACCGACCTAATTAATCATGGCAGTTACTACGAGGTTTATGTCAATAGCCGCAGTGGGTTTGTTTTTATTGTTGGTAGTTATGCATACGGTTGTTTTATTAGTGTTCCGGCTTTTAATGTGGGTTCTGATTTAGCCGATTACGGCGATTATTTCTGGAATAATGAACGCCTGGCTTCGATTATGAATAAGGTTGATGCCGCCACTATCGCGGAAGCGCTGCGTACGCTTAGGGATAATGATTTTATATAGGTTTAGCACTTTAAAGGGGGCGCCTGGCATGGGTAAGGGAGATTCCTTGGAATATTATTTTGCCAGCACTGGTTTTTATGATTTTTTACCGCTGGCTTTGGATTTAATCAGTACGTTGGGCTTTAGTCAGCAAGAAGCCATAGAAGCTATTTGCAAGGTGTTCGATAAAGCCCGGCGGTACCCGCCAACTAAAAACCGGTCAGCCTGGTTTTTGGTTGTGTTTAAAGAAAAGTTATTTGAGGCGCGGGCTGATATTATTTCCTTTAGAAAAACCAAGGGTTAAATTGTATAACCGCCGGGTAATGGACTCACCGTTGCCCGGTGGTTTTCTTTTTTACGAGCTTGAACTTGGCAAGCGTGGTTGCTATATTTAAAAAGTACAACAAGAATGTGCAGTTTTTACGATTTTATTGTGCCGCACCGAATTTTTATGTGCGTTTTTACGGGTTTTACAGGAATTTTAATTTGCTGTTTGAATTGATATCAATGTGCTGTTCTACAGTGTGAACCGTCGCAATATTTCTTGACGGTATTGCGTGACACCCCAAGAATTTTGGAAATTGCTCTTTGTGATTTGCCTTCATGTTCATATAAATGCCGGATCTTTTCATAAATATCCACTTCAATTGACACCCTTTCACCCCCGCATAACAGCATCAGATCCTTCTAAATTATACGGGGTTTTTTTATTTAAAGTGGATCACTTTTTTCCTGGCGTTTCCCTTATTTATGGCTCACTATTATTTTAGCGTTTATACTTTAATTAAAAAGTATCGGGTTTTCTTGTAAAAAATCACCAATCTCGTCAAGCAGCAATTCCGATCCTACGTATAAAGTAGAGCCGATAAAACCCAGGGCTAATAAACCAAAGCTCATATTAATCCAGAGTAATCTACGGTTACTGTTTAAGATCGTTAACCCCATCAAGATTGTAATTATAGCAGGAATGACATTCAAAAATGGGGTCGGCAACATAATCAGTATGCTCATGAACACCACGGTCAACGATGCCAATCGAATCTCCGTCTCTTTAAGTGGATTCGGTTGGCTGCAATTAAAGAAGTACCTCTCTAATCTTTCACACAAAGGTATAGCTTTAGCATCAATTTTTATGATAAGCGACTGAGATATCTCCCGTTTACCAATTGCTTTAGGTACCCACAAAGTTGTTTTCCCCAACATTCTCTGAAAGGACCAAACGCATAGGAGGAATGCCGGAATAAAACCTATGCCCGGAGGTAAGGGAATGGTTAACGGTAACGCCATAACTATAAACATCAAGCCAAAACTTTGGGAACCTAAAGCATTGATTAAATCCTCCACTGTAAGGGTACATTTTTTCTTCCCAATAGTATCGCGGATTATTTGGCTGGGTGGTTTAGAACCTGATGGACCACTCATTTAATAGCTCCACTCCTTTCTCCTTGCATTTTATGTACCGGTTAATCACTAATGCCCTATATATTCAGGGTCTATACAACTTTTCCAGTGATTTCATCAATTGATATTCAACAGTATTTACAATATCCCTATCATCAAGCGTAACGGGTTTATATTTACAATATATATTTTTCCAACAAGCATGAAAATTAACATTAACCAACACATAACTATTTTTGCCCCAAGTAGATGATCTGCTCGTCGAAAACCGTCAATGTTTCCAAGCCTTTTTTACCGACCACAAAAGTATTTTCTATGCCCACAGCACCTTCCGGAAAAATAAATTTGGGTTCCAGGGCAATAACCATACCCTCTTCCAGCGGCATTTTAAAGCCGGCGGCCAATACCGGCCACTCATTAAGCTCTATACCCACCCCATGGCCAATAAAAGGCACAGGCTCGGGATAGCCCATAAAATTTTCCCCGTAACCGGATGCAGCCGCCATATCAACGGCGCGTTGATAAAGATCCGCGCAAGACGCCCCCGGCACCGCCATTTTTTTGATGGTTTCCTGAATCTCTACAGCTGTTTCATAAGCTTGAACAAGTTTATCAGACAACCGTCCGAGGCAAAATATCCTACTTTGGTCTGCCATATAGCCATCGTAAACACCCACATAATCCACCAGCACAGGTTCATCCCTGGCTATCCTTTTATAGCCCGCACCCTGGGGGAAGGACACGTTAACACCCGGTCCCCCGGTGGGACTGTCAATGGAACTTTGTATAGCCAAATTGGTACCCGACATGATATGGCCATAGAATATCTCCTGGTTAAACCCACGCATTCTCACAAAACCCTGGTGACCCGCCCGGCGAAACACTGCTTCCAACTGACCCGCCAATTCCAGCTCGGTAATGCCCTCTTGCAAAAAATCCTGGACTTGGGAAAAGAGTGTATGGTTGAGGCTGGCGGCAGCCCGGAGCAGGTCCAGCTCATAGGCTGATTTAACCATGCGCACCGTACGGATTAAACCACTGATATCGACTATTTGCGCAGGTGCGAAAAGCTTCTGGTAACGCAGGTACTGCGCAGCGGGCAGCACGTCCAATTCCAAACCTAAAATCTTTATGTCTTTAAAACCGTAATTGTTTAATATACGTGGCATCTCCTTGACGTTATCCAGAGACATTATATCTTCCAGGGCAGATTCTTGCGTCGCACGGGCAAAGCTTCTTTTTACCAGCAACAAAGGCTTTCCCAGGGCCGGTACATAAAGATGTGCACGCTGGGCGGTACCTGCAAAATAAAACAAATCCGCGCTCTGCATAATTAAAGCCCCGTCAATGTTTTTTTTCTGCAATAGTTTTTGCAATGCGCTAACTCGCCTGGCCAGCTCGTCTGCCGGAGTAAGCCTCATTAATAACACCACCTGATTTGATCATCTAAATGAATAAACTTGTGCAGTCTCTTTTTTGTATCCTCTGTGGGAAACCCATCTTTTGTGCGATAACAGATAAATAAACTTGGCTGTGGTTAAGTCTATTTTGTATTAGGTGGATTATCAAGGGTTATTCTTATTTTAGCTCTATTTCCGTAACACATTCGGTTTTGATTTTTTCAACCAGGAATTGCAGGGCATCTATAACATGCGGCCTAATATCGCCGCCTACCAGTACATACATTATGTCATCACCAACCTCAAGCAGACCTTCGTTAAGCCAAACTTTAACATAGTAAATGCCATCCATTTTATAAGTTTCCGCAATCGCCGCATCCACTTTCACTGCATCATAGGCAAATTCCATTCCTGTTACCAGCGAACCATCATCAAGCCCCTGGCGAACCCTGGCTTTGGGCGTCTGACGAACAACACCATTATGGACTAAAAACATCCCTACCTGCGCAGCCATTGGATCCGCTTTGGCCTCTTTGAGCCATTCATCAATAGATGGTAATACTTTTTTCACTTCAATACACACTCCTCGTACTACATATATTAGCATTCGCTCTTTCCATTATTTCCTGCACTATTGATGTTTTGGCATCGGCATAGTGCTGAATATGCCGCCACTTATTCTTTGCCAAATCTTGCTTGACTTGTCCATATTTATGACGATCAGATTCATTAAACCGCAACCAATCACGAAAGCGCAGCATCCTATCAATCTCAGATGTGCCCGAACTGAACACATGCAGATTGATGTCGGTATCGGGTCCTTTGAACAGGCGGTGCTCGAACCACTCGGGTTCTCGAATCCGTAGTGTATAGCCTGCTGCTTCCAATGCCGGGACATATGATGGCTCGTCGGCTGAGTCTTCCACAACCAGCAACATATCAATTATTGGTTTGGCACAAAGCCCCGGCACCGAGGTCGAGCCAACATGTTCAATCTGCAATGCTTTGCTGCCGAGTACTGAATAAATCCGGTTTGCCTCCCGTTCAAACAATTCAGGCCAACTCGGATCGTATTCGACAGGAGTGATAGGTGCATTGTGCGGCTTCAGCTCACCAACCGTATTCTTATACAGCTCTTCATCCGTCGTAAACATAGAGCTATTATTAGACACCGTCATATCGCCTCTTTACTGGTTATTATTAGGGGTCAAAATTAAGCTACAATATTTTCCTTGCGATATAAAATACATAGCTGTAATAATCCTTAAAAAGATTATACATGTCAGCTTGAATTTTATTATAAACTATCTATTTCAGAAACAATTTGTTTCACTTCATAATAAAGTTTTTCAGTCATTTCGCAACATTCAATAATGGAAGGACCGAGTACTTCAAAAATATGATTAACCCTTTCGGCATATTTTTCAGGTTTATATTCAAAAGTATCAAGCAGTTTTATAGCTTTCTTTTCGTTGATACAATAAGCATTATTACATGCAAATAGTACTTGATTTAAGCATGAAATAATACGAAAAACATGACCTGCAATATAATATTTATCGCCTGCGCTCAAATTTGCTTTTACAAACATTAAAGAGAACTCCGCTTCAAATATAAAAAAGTCAACTAAACTTTTCCGCAAAGCAGCTGGATAAGTTTCTGCCTGTTTTTTTAATTCGCATAAGCTTTCATTCTTAGCATATAGTATTTTGCTAATCGCTAATTCTCCCCGATACATAGCACTTATATATCCATGGGGATGCCCCGTCTGATAATTAGCAGTAACAATTCCTTGCTCCGTATCTTTCATCACTTGTTCCACCCGTATTAAATCACGTAAAATTAAGTCCACATGATATCCGTTAATAATCAACCATCCTCCGCCATTAATCCAATCACCCCATGCTCCAGGAGGTACAACTAGGTTACTTCTATGCTCGTCATCCAACTCTGTAGCAAATTGATTAATAGCATTTATGTCAAATAATTCTAAGTCGTAATAGATGCCGATATCTATATCTGAATTCTCCGTATGGATGCCCCTTGCACGTGAACCGCCTAAAACAATACCTTCTATATAAGGCAAAGAGGATAATTTCTCTGCTATTGATTTAATAATATTATCTACCATACAAATACACCCCTTTTACCAATTTAAACTTATTCACAGTATTTTCCTTCGCAACATATTATAAATGGTAAATCAACCCATATAGGAGGTAATACTATGGGTTATGGACTGTTTTATCCGAAGAAAAGGACTCATGTTCACAGCTACCGAAATAAAACCTCATTCGATGTAAGACATCTACATAGCATGGGAGGCACTACAGGTCCAACAATAGGGTCTGGCCGTAGCCATGTGCACCGATTAAGCGGGACTACAACATTTAACGATGGCCATAGTCACAAATATAATTCATTAACAGGACCAGCCATACCGGTTGGGCCTGGATTACATGTCCACAGATATAGTGGGAAAACAACTGTAAATGGCAGGACACCACATACCCATCGCTACTCTGGTGTTACTGCCCCGGCCCCGGATGACGTGTAATTTAATCTGAACGCCCTCAGGTGGGGCGTTTTGCTTTACATTGTAGAATCTCATTTTCAACTATCCCAAACCCCCGCTACTTTATCACATTGAACCATTGGTGTTCGGTTAAGCTTAAAAAGTGCCATTAACAATATGGATTATGCAAATTGCTTAGGCATGGCATGAAAAATGAGCAGCCTTTCGGTTGCTCCTGCGTCTGGCTGCCATAATCAGCTAAGCTATTAAACGTGCTATATTTTCGCCAGACTCTTTCTGTTCTACACCTTTCATTTCATGTACTGCTTCCTACATTTTTAACATAATATACCATCATGCAATTCCTTTATTATTTTTATGCTTTAATTGCTTCTTTCGGTATTTCTTTGTTATTCACGCGGTATTTAGCACTCCTGTTTACCGCTCCTATGTGTTTTAGAAAAATTTATTGCTTTCAAAACTATTAAAAACACGATGTATTAAAATACCACCAAAATTAGATGTGACCAGACCTATAAATATTATCATGCAGCCTAACCATTGCATTTTTGAAAGCTGTTCCCCCAGAACAATCTGTGCAGTAACCAAACCGGCTATGGGAACAAGAAGGGACATTTGAGCTACTTTTCCGGCAGGATACTTCGCAAGCAATGTGCTCCAGGTATAAAAACCAAATAAGGTTGCGCAAAAGGCCAAATAAAGCACTGCAAACACAGATATGGCATTTAAATTAACTATAGCATATAATAATGTTTTTGGTGTATCCAGCAGTATTGCAAAAGCAAAAAGAGGTAATGGAGGTATAAGACTTGACCATACCACCAAACTTAACATATCCAGTTTTTGTCCATGAGAAACACTTTGTTTGTCAACATACCTGACTACTATATTTGAGAGTCCCCAAAAGGCAGCCCCAAGAAGTGTTAATAAAAACGGGCCAAAAGGAATTGAGGGCGCGGCTCTTTCGCTTCCAACATTTCCGCCTATGAACCAAAGTCCGAATCCAGCTAAGACCAGACCTACCATCTGGCTTGGTTTTATTGATTCTTTTAGAAATATTGCAGCAAATAAAAAGGTAAAATAAGCCTGAGACTGAAGAATAACGGAAGCGATACTAGCTGGCATTCCTATATTCATTGCATAAAACAGACAAGCAAATTGCCCAACCCCAACGGTCATTCCATACACAACAATGTAACGCCATCCTATTGCCGGGC
This sequence comes from Desulfallas thermosapovorans DSM 6562, assembly GCF_008124625.1. NCBI lineage: Bacteria > Bacillati > Bacillota > Clostridia > Eubacteriales > Desulfallaceae > Desulfallas > Desulfallas thermosapovorans. The sequence continues at coordinate 2,246 of NZ_VNHM01000027.1, read as the reverse complement.
GTTTGACAAAAAGGATTGCAGGCAGAGCTGCGAAGGTATATCGTAAAGCAACCAGCAGCATGGGTGGTATGCTATCTAGCCCTAATTTGATTACGGTAAAATTTGCTCCCCATATTGTTACAACTAGTAAAGCAAGTGTTAAATCGCGTCTATTCATAAAAATATAACCTCAGTCACTTTATGCTATTTGACATCAATGTGACGCACTCCACATGTCCCGTATGCGGAAACATGTCCACGGGCTGCACTTCCTGCAGAACGAATCCCAGTTGGTGTAAATATCCCACATCCCTGGCCAAGGTGGCGGGGTCGCAGGAAACATAGACCACCCTCCGGGTACCACTTTGAGCCAAAGCCTCCAGCACCTCGGAGCGGCATCCGCTGCGGGGCGGGTCTAGCACCACCACCTCAGGATTATACCCACTAGCCACATGTTCCACTAGCATCCGCTCCACGGCACCGGCGAAAAAGCGGGTGTTTTTTACACCGTTGAGCGCGGCATTAGCTTCGGCGTCCTGCACCGCCCCCGGTACCACCTCGTAACCCCGCACCGCTTTGGTGTACCGGGCTATATAAAGGGCAATGGTACCCACCCCGCAGTAAGCATCGGCTACCTCCTCATGCCCCTGTAGAGCACAATATTCCAACGCTTGCTTGTACAGCACGGTGGTCTGGGACGGGTTAACCTGGTAAAAGGAAGCGGCGGAAATACGGAAACACAGACCGTCCAGCTCATCTTCTATATAGCCCGGTCCGGCCAAAATTTTATACCGGCCGCCTGTTTTATTGCCGGCGGCCCGGGCATAATCCACCACCGTAACAACCCCGGGAACGGTAGTTAATTCGCCGGCCAACCCGGCCAAGTACCTTTTCCTTTCAGCACCTGCGGGTTTACCAATCAGAACCACCATTATTTGGCCGGTGCTGCCACGCCGCAGCATGATTTCCTCCGGCAACACTGCAACCGCAGGGCTTTTCTCCAATACTTCCCGCACCCCTTCAGCCGCCCGGTTCAGTTCCCGGTGGGCCAGCAAACACATTGTCCCGGAACGGCTATCCAGGCCCGCCACCAGTCGATGTGACTCCGCAGCAAAAAAGCCCAGCGCTACCTTTCCGCCCCGCCTCTGTACTTTAAAACGCACATTATTGCGGTAATGCCAGGGCTCAGTCATGCCAATGATATCCCGCACCACACCCCCGTCAATGCCGCCAATGCGGGACAAATTTTGCCTGACCAGATCTGTCTTCCAGCGTAGCTGTTCGGCGTAGGCAAGATGTTGCAAATGGCAGCCGCCGCAATATTCAGCCAATCCACAGGCCGGTGCTACCCGGTACTCCGACGGAATAACGGTTTCCAACAACTTTCCCCGGGCAAATCGCTTGCGCAGCTCTTCAATGCGTACGGTAACCCGTTCCCCGGTTACCGCACCGGGCACAAAAACCACCATACCATCATCCGCCCGCCCAATACCTTCGCCATAGCGGTTAATATCTGTTATTTGCAGTGTAACTGCCTGCCCTTTTTGCAAACCTGTTCACTCCGTTCCACTGGACCTCTACACCACTTTAAGTATTATTGAAAGTATAACCGGGCTAAAAATTCGGTAACACCATCTTATCCTAACATTTCCGGTAACTTAGTACAATCTTGCCGGGAAAGGCCCGTAAGGCGGCACACATTTTGGCGCAAAGGCCGGAAACCATTGCGCCATGCGGCTTTAGCAGTACATTTTCATCAACCGGAACTTTCACCTTGATTCCACTGGCATACACGATTTCTCCCATTGTTTTTCGCACAATACATAGCCATATCTGCCTTGTTAATAAGTTGATGAATATCAATACCTTGTTTACTACTTGCAGCGGCAACTCCGATACTGACGGTGACTTTTATTTTCTCTTTAAAGCCATTAATTTCCATATGTTCAATATGCTCTCTAATATCGGTTTAACCCCCTATTATTAGAGTCTATATCCCAAAATCAACTTATATCATAGAATTGCATGTTATGAACTTAACGACGATAGACCGGCGGCCTTGACAGCACTAAGGGCTGTAATACTGGATTGATTACCGACGGGCGGCTCCGAAAACATGCAGGGTTATCCCTCCCGTCGGTAGAATATTTTATCACAGCCCTTTTAACGTGCTGTCAAGGCTACCCTTCGGCGCCTAGTGCCAATCCAGGAGTTCCCCTCCGGGACTCACCAAAAACATGCTTTTTTAAACCTTTACAATAAATGGT
>NZ_VNHM01000026.1 GCF_008124625.1 Desulfallas thermosapovorans DSM 6562 | reverse complement strand
GGGCCGTCGGCTGCCGATACCACCAGGATGGAACCGTCCATCTGGGCTGCGCCGGTGATCATGTTCTTGACGTAGTCGGCGTGACCGGGGCAGTCCACGTGCGCGTAGTGCCGTTTCTCGGTTTCGTATTCCACGTGAGAGGTATTAATGGTAATCCCGCGTTCTTTTTCTTCCGGGGCGTTGTCAATTTCGTCGTATTTCCTTACTGTGGCGCCACCCACTGTGGACAGTATGGTGGTGATGGCTGCGGTAAGGGTGGTCTTGCCGTGGTCCACGTGGCCGATGGTACCAATGTTTACGTGCGGTTTGGTCCGCTCAAATTTCGCCTTTGCCATGGTTGGTTTTAATTCCTCCTTGCCTTTTACCTAAAGTCTTTTCGAGATAATGCTTTCCGCAATATTTTGCGGTACTTCCTCATAATGGCTGAATTGCATGGTGTAAGTGCCTCGCCCCTGGGTTCTGGAGCGTAGTTCTGTGGCATAACCGAACATTTCCGCCAGTGGTACTATACCGTGAATCACCTGGTTGGCACCCCGGGGTTCCATCTCCTCGATACGCCCCCGGCGGGAGTTGATGTCACCAATCACATCACCCATGTATTCCTCCATAACCACCACTTCAACCTTCATGACCGGCTCCAGCAATACCGCTCCGGCCGTTTTAGCCGCGTTTTGCAGCGCCATGCTGCCGGCTATTTTGAAGGCCATTTCCGAAGAGTCAACGTCATGATAGGACCCGTCCAGTAGTGTGGCCCGTATGTCCACCAGCGGATATGAGGCCAGTACACCGTTGGACATAGCTTCAGCTATCCCGTTTGATACCGCCGGTATATACTCCTTGGGTATAACCCCGCCTACAATTTTGTTAACAAATTCAAAACCGGTCCCCGGCTCGGCCGGTTCAATTTCAATCACCACGTGGCCATACTGGCCGCGCCCGCCGGACTGGCGAACAAATCTGCCTTCGGCCCTGGATTTCTTACGAATGGTTTCCTTATAAGCAACCTGGGGTTTACCCACCGTGGCTTGCACTTTAAACTCACGCAACAGGCGATCCACAATAATCTCCAGATGCAGCTCGCCCATACCCCTGATGATGGTCTGCCCCGTTTCGGGATCAATACTTACCTTGAAGGTGGGGTCCTCTTCACCCAGTTTCTGCAAGGCCACGCCCATTTTATCCTGATCGGCCTTGGTATTGGGCTCTATGGCCACCGAAATGACCGGTTCGGGAAACTCCATGGATTCCAGCAATATCGCCTGTTTTTCATCACACAGGGTATCCCCGGTGGTGGTATCCTTAAACCCTACGGCCGCCACTATATCACCCGAGTAAATCTCTTTGACTTCTTCCCGGTGATTGGCATGCATCCGCAGTATACGCCCAATTCTTTCCCGTTTTCCCTTGGTGGAATTATAAACATATGAACCGCTGTTTATATGCCCGGAGTAAACCCGGAAATACGTAAGTCTTCCAACATAGGGATCTGTCATAATCTTGAAGGCCAGCGCGGAAAAAGGGGCGCTGTCATCGGCCATCCGGATATCCTCTTCACCGGTACCCGGGTGCACACCACGAATGGCGGGAACGTCCAGGGGTGATGGCAGGTAATCCACAATGGCATCCAGTAGGAGTTGCACACCTTTGTTTTTAAATGAGGAACCGCAGAGCACCGGTACTATGCTTACCGCCAGGGTAGCTTTGCGCAGTGCATTCCTGATTTCCTCAAAGGTCAGTTGTTCCCCTTCCAGGTACTTGAGCATTAATTCCTCGTCATACTCAGCCACCGTTTCCAGGAGTTTTTCCCGGTATTCATCAACCAGCTCCCGCATATCCTCGGGAACATCCGTCTCCTCACTGGTGGTACCCAGGTCATCAACATACCTGATGGCTTTATTACGCACAAGATCAACTATGCCGCTGAAGTTTTCCTCCACCCCGATGGGCAGTTGTAACGCCACCGGGTTGGCACCCAATCTTTTGCGGATCATGGCCAGACCGTTAAAAAAATCTGCGCCTACGCGATCCATTTTGTTTATATAAGCAATTCGGGGCACCCTGTATTTATCGGCCTGCCGCCATACTGTCTCAGACTGGGGCTCCACACCACCTACCGAACAAAAAACGGCAACCGCCCCATCCAGTACACGCAGCGACCTTTCTACCTCGACGGTAAAGTCCACGTGGCCGGGTGTATCTATTATGTTTACACAATGATCCCGCCACTGGCACGAAGTTGCAGCTGAGGTAATGGTAATACCCCTTTCCTGCTCCTGGACCATCCAGTCCATGGTTGCAGCGCCGTCATGGGTCTCACCCAATTTGTGCACTTTACCCGTGTAAAACAGGATGCGCTCGGTGGTGGTGGTCTTTCCGGCGTCGATATGTGCCATAATGCCAATGTTACGGGTTTTTTCAAGCGGAAATTGCCTCGCCATTAAGACCCCCCCCTTTTTATTACCACCTGTAATGAGCAAAGGCTTTGTTAGCCTCCGCCATTTTGTGGGTATCTTCCTTCCGCTTTACAGAAGCTCCGGTGTTATTGGAAGCATCAATTAATTCATCCGCCAGGCGCTCTCGCATGGTCCTGCCGGCACGCTCCCTGGCATATTTGGTTATCCAGCGAATGGCCAGAGTCTGCCTGCGCTCGGGCCTTACTTCCACGGGCACCTGATAGTTGGCGCCACCTACCCGGCGGGCCTTAACTTCCAGCACGGGCATGACATTTTTCATGGCCTGCTCAAAAACCTCATTGGGATCCTTACCGGTTTTTTCACGGATAATATCAAAGGCACCGTAGCAGATGCTTTCGGCCACACCCTTTTTACCATCCAGCATGATTTGGTTTATTAGCTTTGTAAGCACCTTGCTGCCGTACACCGGATCGGGCATGATATCCCTTTTTGGTGCAGCACCTCTTCTTGGCATTTATTTCCCCCCCTTACAATTGAAGATCTGTTAATCCCGGCTAAACGGCTTATTTTTTAGGCCGTTTGGTACCGTATTTGGAGCGACCCCGGTTCCGGTTCTGCACCCCGGCACAATCCAAAGCGCCCCTTATAATATGATACCTTACACCCGGTAGATCCTTCACCCTGCCACCGCGCAACAGCACCACCGAGTGCTCCTGCAGGTTGTGCCCGATACCGGGGATGTATGATGTTGCTTCAATACCATTGACCAACCTGACCCTGGCTACTTTACGCAGTGCCGAGTTGGGCTTTTTAGGAGTGGTGGTATAGACTCTGGTACATACTCCCCTTTTTTGCGGGCTCCCCTTCAATGCCGGTGAATTGGATTTTTGGGCTATATCCCGCCTGCCTTTCCTGATCAGCTGGTGGATTGTCGGCATATTTGTTACACCTCCTTTGTCATATTATTCATCTTTTATAATAGCTGCCGCAGCACACTCGACTTTGATGCCACATGCCTTGCCCAGGCTGGCCATGGAATCAACCTGGATAACCGGCACCTTTTTTTCTTCACAAACCTTTATAACGGGCTCGGTAACATGCTTATCAGCATTGACCGCCACGTAAACCACTTTGGCCAGGTTTTTATGCAATGCCTTAACGGTTTGCTTGCTACCTACCGACTTTTCCTTGGCCGCTTGCAGCCGTTTATAAGGCATAACCTCCCACCCCCAAAAATAACACACTTAGACATAATATCATTAACGTTTTTCAAAGTCAATAAATTTCCACGGCCGGGCGCATCACTTTGCGCCCGGCTTTATAATTCTTGGTGCTACCGCTACCAAACCATTACATCTCGACGGTATGTGTTTGTTCCACAGGCGGTTCTATCGCTTCTTCCATACCCCCGTATGAATTGATCTCCACATTCCGGTACCGGCTCATTCCGGTACCGGCCGGTACCAGCTTACCTATAATAACGTTTTCTTTAAGTCCCAGTAGGGGGTCCATTTTCCCCTTAATGGCCGCTTCGGTGAGCACCCTGGTGGTTTCCTGGAAGGAAGCAGCCGATAAGAAAGAATCTGTTGCCAGAGAAGCTTTGGTTATGCCCAGCAAGACCGGTTTGACCTTGGCCGGCTCACCACCTTCAAGCACAACCTGCCTGTTTTCCTCTTCAACATCAAATATATCGATTAATCCCCCCGGCAGCAGCGATGTGTCACCCTGGTCTTCCACCCGCACTTTGCGCAGCATTTGTCGAATCATGACCTCAATGTGTTTATCATTAATGTCCACACCCTGCAGGCGGTATACCCGCTGCACTTCATGCAGCAAATACACCTGCACGCCGGTGACACCCTTTATCTTTAAGAGGTCATGGGGATTGACCGAGCCTTCGGTCAATTCGTCCCCGGGTTCCACCCGGTCTCCATTTTGCACCTTTAAGCGGGCACCGTAAGGGATAACGTAATTATTTTTACTACCATCGTCACCGGTAATGTCTATTTCCCGGCGCCCTTTGATTTCCCTTATTTCCACAACCCCGCCCTCTTCGGCAATAATGGCCTGACCTTTGGGCTTGCGGGCTTCAAAAAGCTCTTCCACCCTGGGCAAACCCTGGGTAATATCGTCCCCGGCCACACCACCGGTATGGAATGTACGCATGGTCAACTGGGTACCCGGTTCACCGATGGATTGCGCGGCAATAATGCCCACCGCCTCACCAATGTCCACCATATGCCCGGTAGCCAGATTGCGACCATAGCAATGGATACATACTCCATACCTGCTTTTACAGGTGAGTACCGAGCGAATCTTTACCTTCTTGATACCGGCTTTAACAATGGCGTCGGCATCCTCATGATCAATCACCCGGCCCGCTGTCACCAAAATTTCGCCAGTTTCAGGGTGCACTATGTCTTCCAGGGCTATCCGACCGGCAATACGATCCTCCAGCTTTTCAATTACTTCAGTGCCGTCTTTGATTTCGGAAACATCGATGCCTTCTTCGGTGCCGCAATCAACCTCCCGCACTATAACATCCTGGGCAACATCCACCAGGCGACGGGTTAAATAACCCGAGTCCGCCGTGCGCAGGGCGGTATCGGCCAAACCTTTCCGGGCCCCGTGGGTGGAGATAAAATATTCCAAAACCGTCAGGCCCTCCCGGAAGTTGGCCTTGATGGGCAGGTCGATAATCCGCCCCGAAGGGTCCGCCATCAAACCCCGCATACCAGCCAGCTGGCGAATTTGCTGGATATTACCCCGGGCGCCCGAGTTAGCCATCATGTATACCGGGTTGAATTTGTCCAGAGATTCAATCAGCGCATCGGTAACTTGTCTGGTGGCATCATTCCAGATGCCGATAACTTTACGGTAACGCTCTTCTTCGGTAATCAACCCCCGGCGGTACTGAACTTCCACTTTCCCCACCTGTTTTTCCGATTCAGCCAGGATTTCTTTCTTCTTGGCGGGAATAATGATATCCGCGCCGCCGATGGTAACCCCGGCCTTGGTGGCAAACTTGAAGCCCAGACTCTTGATGCCGTCCAAGAGCTTGCCCGTGGCGGAAAAACCTAATTTACGATAAGATTCGTCCACTATTTTACCCAGCGCTTTTTTATCGGCCACTTTATTGAAATACCCCAACTCTTTAGGAATGGCCGAATTGAAAATAACCCGGCCCACGGTTGTTTCCACCAGTTCACCATCCAACCTGACCTTTACTTTGGCATGGAGGCTTACCGCGTGGTTCTCATAGGCCATCATCGCCTCTTCCGGACTGTGGAAAACCTTACCTTCACCGGTGGCACCCTCCTGTTCCACAGTCAGGTAGTAACTGCCCAGTACCATATCCTGGGTGGGAATAGCCACGGGGCGACCGTCTTTGGGGTTCAATATATTATATGCCGAAAGCATTAACAACCTGGCTTCAGCTTGGGATTCCGCGGACAGGGGCAGGTGCACCGCCATCTGGTCGCCGTCGAAGTCGGCGTTATAGGCTGTACACACCATGGGGTGAATTCTAATGGCCCGTCCTTCCACCAGTTTGGGCTCAAAGGCCTGGATACCCAAGCGGTGCAGTGTAGGCGCACGGTTCAGCATCACGGGGTGGTCTTTGATCACCTCTTCCAGGACATCCCACACCTCCGGGCGCACCCGTTCCACCATCCGCTTGGCACTTTTAATATTATGGGCATGGCCGTCATTAACCAGCTTTTTCATGACAAATGGCTTAAACAACTCCAAAGCCATTTCCTTGGGCAAACCGCACTGGTGCAGCTTTAAATTGGGGCCCACCACAATCACGGAACGGCCGGAATAATCCACCCGTTTACCCAGCAGGTTTTGACGGAAGCGGCCTTGTTTACCCTTTAACATATCACTCAATGATTTTAACGGGCGATTCCCCGGACCGGTCACCGGGCGCCCCCGCCGTCCATTGTCAATGAGGGCATCCACGGCTTCCTGCAGCATGCGCTTTTCGTTACGCACAATGATGTCCGGGGCGCCTAAATCCAGTAGTCTTTTTAAACGGTTGTTACGGTTGATCACCCGGCGATAAAGGTCGTTCAGGTCCGAAGTGGCAAACCTGCCGCCGTCCAACTGCACCATGGGACGCAGTTCGGGTGGAATTACAGGTACCACGTCCATAATCATCCACTCTGGACGGTTGCCGCTTTTACGGAATGCCTCCACAACTTCCAGGCGACGAACGGCACGGATTTTACGCTGGCCGGAAACCTCGCGCAATTCCTGGCGCAGTTCCCGGTTCATCTCTTCCAGATCAATTTCCTGGAGCAGTTGTTTAATGGCCTCGGCTCCCATCAGCGCTTTAAAGTTATTACCGTACTTTTCCCGGTGTTCCCGGTATTCGGTTTCGGTGAGCAACTGTTTTTTAAGCAACGGCGTTTCCATGGGATCAATAACGATATAGGAGACAAAATAAAGCACCTTTTCCAGCGCCCGTGGGGACATATCCAGCAAAAGGCCCATGCGGCTGGGTATCCCCTTAAAGTACCAAATATGCGATACCGGAGCGGCCAGTTCAATATGACCCAGTCTTTCCCGGCGCACCTTGGAGCGTGTCACCTCGACACCACAGCGATCACATACTACGCCCTTATAACGAACACGTTTATATTTACCGCAATGACATTCCCAGTCGCGGGTAGGGCCAAATATGCGTTCACAAAACAGCCCGTCCCGCTCGGGTTTCAGTGTGCGGTAATTGATGGTCTCGGGCTTCTTGACCTCACCGCTTGACCAGGCCCGGATTTTTTCCGGAGAAGCCAGACTGATGCGAATTCGGTCGAAGTTATTCAAGTCCAGCAAGGACCTCTCCCCCTTCGGATTTTCTACCTGCTTTAGTAATTCTCCTCATCGGGGTCGGAATCTACCAATTCCCCGTCCAGATCATCCACCTCATCCAGATTACCCAATTCCCCGTCTTCATTCATAAGAGCATCCTCATCAAACTCTTCAATATCTTCATCCATTTCATCGGATTCGCTATCCTCGGGCTCGTCATAATCATCATTCCGCCGTCCACGGTCCTCGTGCAATTCAATCCCCAAATCCTTGGCGGTTTCGGCTATATCATCTTCCACTTCTTTGATTTCTATTTCCTGGTCGTCCTCTGAAAGCACCTTGACATCCAGACCCAGGCTTTGCAGTTCCTTGATAAGCACTTTAAATGATTCGGGCACACCGGGCTCTGGCACATTCTCGCCTTTAACTATGGCCTCGTAGGTTTTTACCCGCCCCACCACGTCATCGGATTTGACGGTCAGTATCTCCTGCAACGTGTATGCCGCGCCATAGGCCTCCAGAGCCCAGACCTCCATTTCACCGAAACGCTGCCCGCCGAACTGGGCCTTGCCGCCCAGCGGTTGCTGGGTAACCAGCGAATATGGCCCGGTGGAACGGGCATGGATTTTGTCATCCACCAGGTGGGCAAGTTTAAGCATATAAACATATCCAACGGTAACGGGATTATCAAAGGGCTCGCCTGTACGACCGTCATAGAGGGTCATTTTACCGTTGGTGGGCAGTCCGGCCCTTTCCAGCTGTTCCACAATATCCTTTTCCGTCGCCCCGTTAAATACCGGGGTGGCCACATGAATCCCCAGGGCATGGGCCGCCCAGCCCAAGTGCGTTTCCAATACCTGCCCGATATTCATCCGGGAAGGCACCCCCAGGGGGTTCAATACAATTTCAATGGGTGTACCGTCCGGTAAAAAAGGCATATCCTCCTCGGGCAAAATGCGGGCCACCACACCCTTGTTACCGTGGCGACCGGCCATTTTATCACCCTCGGATATCTTGCGTTTCTGGGCAATGTAAACCCGTACCAGCTGGTTGACTCCGGGGGGGAGTTCATCGCCGTTGTCCCGGGTGAATACCTTGACATCCACCACTTTGCCGGCCTCACCGTGGGGCACCCGCAGCGAGGTATCCCGTACTTCCCGGGCCTTTTCACCAAATATAGCCCGCAGTAAACGTTCCTCGGCGGTAAGCTCGGTTTCACCCTTGGGGGTAACTTTACCCACCAGTATATCGCCGGGCCGCACCTCAGCGCCCACCCGGATGATACCCCGGTCATCCAAATCCTTTAGAATTTCCTCACCCACGTTGGGTATATCCCGGGTTATTTCCTCGGGGCCCAGTTTGGTGTCCCGGGCATCACATTCGTATTCCTCTATGTGTATCGAGGTAAAATAGTCCTCTTTAACTGTCTTTTCACTGATTAATATAGCGTCCTCGTAGTTGTAGCCTTCCCAGGGCATGAAGGCCACCAGTATATTACGCCCCAGGGCCAGTTCCCCATTATCGGTGGACGGGCCGTCGGCAATAACCTGGCCGGCCTCAACCCTGTCCCCTTTGTTAACAATGGGGCGCATATTAATACAGGTGCCCTGGTTGGAGCGGGAGAATTTCAATAATTTATATTTCTCCAACCTGTCATCGTCGGTGCGAATAACAATTTCCGAAGCCGTAACCTTTTCCACCACACCGCTGTTACCGGCCAGTTTAACCACCCCGGAATCCCGGGCTGCCTTGTATTCGATACCGGTGCCCACCAGCGGCGCATCGGTCTTCAGTAGCGGCACGGCCTGGCGCTGCATGTTGGCCCCCATCAATGCCCGGTTGGCGTCATCGTGCTCCAGGAAAGGAATCAGTGCCGTGGCCACGCTGACCACCTGTTTGGGTGAAACATCCATATAATCCACCTGGTCTGCAGGGGCCACCAGTATTTCACTACCATGCCGGGCGTTGACCCGGTCTTCGGCAAAATAGTCATCCTCATTCAGCGGGGCATTGGCCTGGGCAATAACTTTACCTTCTTCCTCATCCGCAGTGAGGTATACTATTTCATCCGTTACCCGCTTGTTTTCCTTATCCACCCTACGGTAAGGCGTTTCAATAAAGCCAAAGTTATTAATGCGCGCGTAACAGGACAGGGAACCGATTAAGCCGATGTTGGGACCCTCCGGAGTCTCAATGGGGCACATGCGGCCATAGTGGGAGTGGTGTACGTCCCGCACTTCGAAACCGGCCCGTTCCCGGCTGAGGCCCCCGGGTCCCAGAGCGGACAAGCGCCGTTTGTGGGTAAGTTCAGCCAGCGGATTGGTCTGGTCCATAAATTGACTTAACTGGCTGGAACCGAAAAACTCCTTAATGGCCGCCACCACAGGGCGAATGTTAATCAATACCTGCGGCGTAATAACGTCCACATCCTGGATAGTCATGCGTTCCCGGACCACCCGCTCCATGCGGGATAGGCCGATACGAAACTGGTTTTGCAACAGTTCCCCCACCGAGCGCAAACGGCGATTGCCCAGGTGGTCAATGTCATCCACCTGCCCCTCGCCATCCATCAGGCGCAGCAGGTAATTCACGGTTTCAATGATATCCTGAGCAGTAAGTTCCCGAATAAATTCCCGTACTTTGGGTACTGTTGTTTGTAAATAAGGATCAAATTCAGTTTCCTGGTTATCGCTTTCAGGATAACGATATAACACCCCGTGTTTTAACTTTTTCTGAAGTTTGTAACGACCCACAATGGCCAGGTCATAGCGTTTTGGATCGAAAAAAAGCGTCTCCAGCAGCGACCGGGCGCTATCCACCGTCGGCGGTTCGCCGGGGCGCAAGCGTTTATAGATTTCCACCAGTGCATCTTCCGTAGAATCGGTGTTATCCCGGGCCAGGGTTTCTTGGATATGTATGTTCTCATTAAAAAGGTCTGCGATCATAATATTGGACCCGTAGCCCAATGCCCTGATTAATACCGTCGCGGGAATTTTTCTGGTACGATCAATGCGCACAAAAAGCTGGTCATTAATATCAGTTTCAAATTCCAGCCAGGCGCCGCGATTGGGTATTATTGTTGCGCCATAGAGCTTTTTACCACTGGGATCGTGTGTCTGGGCAAAATAAACACCGGGTGAACGCACCAGCTGGCTGACGATGACCCGCTCGGCCCCGTTGATAATAAAGGTTCCCTTATCAGTCATAAGGGGAAAATCGCCCATAAAAACTTCCTGTTCCTTAACCTCGCCGGTTTCCTTGTTAATCAGGCGCACCTTTACCCTAAGCGGAGCAGCATAGGTAACATCGCGTTCTTTACATTGTTCAACACCATACTTTGGTTTACCCAGGCTATAATCCAGAAATTCCAGCACCAAATTACCGGTAAAATCCTGGATGGGGGAAATATCGCGAAACACCTCCCTCAGCCCGGACTCAAGAAACCATTCGTACGAGTTGCGCTGCACTTCAATGAGATTAGGCAGTTCCAAAACCTCTTGAAACTTACCGAAATTCCACCTGGTCCTGGTACCCATTTGCTCAGGATACATTTACAGCACCACACCCCCAAAATAAGGCATTGATATTTGTACAAACAACGAAAAGCAAGGTCTTGTCCTATTCACAATCCCTCGCTTACTAACAAACAAAGTAAAAAACCTATCTAATGTATTATTTCCATCATTTTTACAATGGATACATTAATAGCACATGCTTTAAAAAGACCCTTGTTTTTGGCAGTTTTACCAAAGTTCTTTACAATGGACATTTTTGAATTATAACATGTTAATATTTCACTGTCAAGTAAAAAGCCGCACCCCATTAAAAAGGGGGGCGGCTATTAACCGGTTACCAGTTACTTAATTTCAACAGTGGCGCCGGCTTCAACAAGCTTGGCCTTAAGGGCTTCGGCATCTTCTTTGCTGATTTTTTCCTTAATCGGCTTGGGAGCGCTGTCCACCAATTCCTTGGATTCTTTCAGGCCCAGACCGGTGGCTTCACGCACCACTTTAATTACGTTAACTTTCTTGTCCCCAACGGCAGTTAAAATTACGTCAAATTCAGTTTGTGCCTCTTCTTCGGCCGGAGCAGCGCCACCGGCCACAGGAGCGGCAGCCACGGCTGCAACGGGGGCAGCAGCGCTGACACCAAATTCATCTTCAAAAGCTTTGACCAGTTCGGCCAGTTCCAGCACGGTTAACCCTTTAACGGCTTCCAGTATTTCAGCTACTTTAGACATCAATATAAACCTCCCAGAATATAATTTTCTTATCCATTTACATAAACTACGGTTTTTTTGGAGCGGGCTTTATCCCCACTTAACTCGCCGCTTCACCGGCTTTTTTCTCGCGAACGGCATCAAGCACATAAACCAAATTTCTCAGCAGGCCTTGCAACGCCCCGGCAAAACCGTACATAGGCGCCTGCATACCGCCCAACACCTTGGCCAGCAACACCTCGCGACTGGGCAGGTTGGCCAAATCCTTGACCTGTGCCGCATCGATGATATGTCCCTCTAATATAGCCGCCTTTATTTCCAGCTTCTTGTTCTCTTTGATAAAATCGTTCATCACTTTGGCCGGTGCCACCGGATCGTCCATACCAAAGGCCAGGGCAGTAGGACCTTCCAGGTACGGGTCTGCACCTTCCAAGCCCAATTCCCGGGCCGCAATTTTAATAATGGTGTTTTTAGCCACCTTTAATTCGCCGCCCGATTCACGCATTTTCCGGCGCAACTTGGTCATGGCCTGTACATCAATACCCTTATAGTCGGCCATAACAATAATTTGGGACGAACTCATTTTTTCTTTAAGCATTTGCAGCATTTGTTCTTTTTGCTGTTTGTTAATCGGCAATATGTACACCCCCTTTTCCGGTAATCAATTTGAAGCATCAAAAAAGCCCCCGGCGCGCAAGACAGCATGCCAGAGGCCCGTTAAGCATAAGCTTAAAAGGTTAACCCTCCCGGCCTCGGCTGGCGGCACTTGGCCATTAAGCCTGTTTTACGGCACCTGCTGTCTACGGCTAGGTATCACTATGCAGTTTTAATTTACTATCATGCAGTAACTTTTTGGGCGCTAACCTTCACACCGGGCCCCATGGTGGTGGTCACTGTAATGCCTTTGATATACTGGCCCTTGGCTGCCGCAGGTTTAACCCGGATCAGCTGTTGAACCAGCGCTTTAAGGTTCTCGGCAAGTTTTTCAGTTTCAAAGGAAGCCTTACCTATGGGCACGTGAATGTTCCCGGCTTTATCCACCCGGTATTCAATCTTACCGGCCTTAACTTCTTGAATAGCCTGGGTCACGTCAAAGGTAACGGTGCCTGTTTTGGGGTTGGGCATTAACCCTCGGGGACCGAGAATACGGCCCAGTTTACCCACCATGCCCATCATATCAGGGGTGGCGATGGCCACTTCAAACCCCAGCCAGCCTTCCTTTTGGATCTTTTCCACCATATCTTCCGCACCAACGAAATCCGCCCCGGCAGCTTCGGCCTCCTTGGCCTTGTCGCCTTTGGCAAACACCAGCACGGTACGGGTTTTACCGGTACCATGGGGCAATACCATGGCCCCCCTGACCTGCTGGTCGGCGTGCCGCGGGTCAACGTTAAGCCTTACGGCAGCCTCCACTGTTTCATCAAACCTGGCTTTGGCCACGCTTTTTAACAGTTCAATGGCCTCCTGGGGATCATACAGTTTGGTGCGATCAACCTGTTTGGCTGCATCTTGATACCTTTTTCCTCTTTTCGCCATGAACAATACCTCCCTGTGGTGTTAACGGAAAATTTCCTCCCACGTATTATTAACCTGCTATTTCAATACCCATGCTGCGGGCAGTTCCCTCAACCATACGAATAGCTGCCTCAACATCGTTGGCGTTCAGGTCTTGCATTTTCAGCTCGGCAATTTCCCGCACCTGGGCGCTGGTCACCTTGCCAACTTTTTTCTTGTTGGGTTCACCGGATGCAGTCTCCAATCCGGCCGCTTTTTTCAACAATACCGCCGCCGGCGGGGTTTTGGTGATAAACGTAAAGCTCCTGTCTTCATAGACAGTTATTTCCACCGGGATGATCATTCCCGCCTGTTTGGCTGTACGCTCATTATAATCCTTAACAAATTGCATAATGTTAACCCCGTGCTGGCCCAATGCCGGTCCTACCGGGGGTGCGGGAGTGGCTTTACCCGCGGGCACCTGCAATTTAATAATAGCTGCCACCCGTTTTGCCATCGGTCACACCTCCTTATGCCGCCTAAGTTATTTTTTCCACCTGATTATAATCAAGCTCCACCGGGGTTTCCCGGCCAAACATGGATATCAATACTTTTAATTTGTTCTTATCCAGCAGTATTTCCTCAATTACACCGCCAAAATTCTCAAAGGGGCCGGAAATAACCCGCACCTGCTCTCCAGGATTAAAGTCGACTTTGGTACGCGGCTCATCCATGCCCATCTGCCTGATAATCTGCCGGGCTTCGGCTTCATCCAAAGGAATAGGTTTGGTTCCGCTACCTACAAACCCGGTCACTCCGGGAGTGTTACGCACCACATACCATGAATCGTCGGTCATGATCATTTCAACCAGCACGTAGCCGGGGAAGATTTTCCGCTTGGTAACCTTTTTTTTGCCGTCTTTAACCTCAACCTCATCTTCCATGGGAACCAAAATACGGAATATTTTATCTTCCATATTCATGGACTCAATGCGCTTTTCCAGGTTCGCCTTAACTTTGTTTTCGTACCCCGAATAGGTATGTATGACAAACCAGCGCTTGCTCATAAACATAAGGGACCCGGCGTGAACGCAGGCCCCCCACCCCCTCGATTTATTTTATCAGCATACCCATGGCCGAACCGAGAATAATATCAAATACCCAAATCAATACAGCCACAAACATAACCGAAACCAAAACCACTGAAGTATAAATCATGGTTTCCCTGCGGTTGGGCCAGTGCACCTTTTTAAGTTCATTGGTTACGCCACGGAAAAAGGTTCTGGCTTGCTCGATCCGGCCAGGCTTGTTGGCAGCAGCATTTTTTTTGGCTACTTCTTTGCGGTTATCCTTTTTAACCAGTTCCTTCCCTGCGCCTGCGCCTTTATCTTTTTTCGTTACGGCCACTTATGCCACATCCTTAAATATACTTATCTGGTTTCCTTGTGCATGGTATGGGTATGACAGAACTTGCAATATTTCTTCATCTCAATGCGGTTGGGGTCGTTTTTCTTGTTCTTGGTTGTCGTATAGTTTCTACGCTTGCACTCGGTGCAGGCCAATGTTACTCCCACCCTCACCGGGCCCACCTCCCTAAAGTAAAAAAAGACTAATGTCTTTTTTAAAAATTACCTTACCAACTTTATCACAATTCAAATAGGCTGTCAAGATAAAGCGGGAACCGGCGGCAGCCGATTCCCACTCCAGCCGGCATCAAGTTTACTCATTAATACCGGTAACCACACCGGCACCCACGGTACGGCCACCTTCACGGATGGCGAAACGCAAACCTTCTTCTATGGCAATGGGAGTGATCAGCTCGATGTCAATTTTAATGTTGTCACCGGGCATAACCATTTCCACACCCTCCGGCAGTTTGGCCACGCCGGTCACGTCGGTGGTGCGGAAGTAAAACTGCGGGCGGTAACCGTTGAAGAACGGGGTATGACGGCCGCCTTCTTCTTTGGTCAGCACGTATACTTCAGCATGGAATTTGGTATGCGGTTTAATGCTGCCCGGTTTGGCCAGCACCTGGCCGCGCTCAATCTCTTTGCGCTCTACGCCCCGCAGCAGGCAGCCCACGTTGTCGCCGGCTTCGCCGCGATCCAGAATCTTACGGAACATTTCCACGCCGGTGACTACAGTCTTGCGCGGTTTGTCCATGAGGCCCACGATTTCCACTTCTTCGCCCACTTTAATGGTGCCACGCTCGATACGACCCGTGGCCACGGTGCCCCGCCCGGTGATGGTGAATACGTCTTCCACGGGCATCAGGAACGGTTTGTCTATATCACGCTCGGGATCGGGAATGTAGGCGTCAACAGCGTCCATCAGTTCCCAAACGCTCTTGCACCACTGGCAGTCACGCTTGCCGCAGCCGCATTCCAGTGCTTTTAAAGCAGAGCCGGTAATTACGGGCACGTCGTCCCCGGGAAATTCATACTGGCTCAAAAG
>NZ_VNHM01000025.1 GCF_008124625.1 Desulfallas thermosapovorans DSM 6562 | reverse complement strand
GGGCAACTCAATACCCTTCTCCTGCAACAGCCTGCGGGTACCCAAAAGGACGCTCGTCCCACCTACTTCAGCGGCGATGCCCCGGCCCGGAATCGCCGTGAAGGAAGTGACCGTTCCCACATCTAACTGCCCGGCGCTTGCTTTTTTAACCACCGCCTGGGCAACGGGGTGCTCGGAACCCTGCTCCGCCGCACCGGCCACCTGCAGCAAATAGTCATCCCTGCCGTCAAACTCCGGGGCCGGGATCAAGTCGGTAAGAACCGGTTCCCCGTGGGTGATGGTGCCTGTTTTATCCAGAACCACGGCATTGACCCGGTGGGCCCGCTCCAGGTGTTCCCCGCCTTTGATCAGGATACCGTATTCCGCTCCTTTGCCTGTCCCCACCATAATGGAAGTGGGGGTGGCCAGACCCAGGGCACAGGGGCAGGCGATAACCAAAACGGCGGTGAGGTTTAAGACCGCCCTGGTCACGTTGCCGGGATCGCCTATAAAATACCAGCCCAGGAAAGTAAGCACCGCAATGCCGGTGACCACGGGCACAAAGTACCCGGAAATAACGTCCGCCATCCGCTGAATGGGCGCCTTGGAGCTCTGGGCTTCTTCCACAAAACGAATAATCTGCGCCAGAGCTGTGTCCCGGCCCACCCGCAGGGCTTCAAAACGAAAGGTGCCCAGCTTGTTCAAAGTGGCGCCGGTGACAAGATCGCCTTCCTTTTTATCCACCGGCAGGCTTTCCCCGGTGAGCATGGATTCATCCACCGTAGAATGCCCTTCCCTGATTACTCCGTCTACCGGCACCTTTTCGCCGGGGCGAACTACCACCAGGTCGCCCACCAGCACCTCTTCCACCGGAACATCAACCTCGATGCCGCCCCGGATCACCCGGGCAGTTTTCGCCTGCAGACCGGCCAGCTTTTTCAAGGCTTCGGAGGTTTTGCCCTTGGCCCTGGCCTCCAACATCTTACCCAGCAGGATCAGGGTCAACAGCACGGCACTGCTCTCAAAATAAACATGCTGCAATCCCAATCGATGCCCCCAAAAGGTCACCACCGTGCTGTAAATATAAGCGACGCTGGTGCCCATGGCCACCAGAACCGACATATTGGCGCTGCGGTTCCTCAAGGCTGTATAAGCATCGCGGTAAAAGTGGTAACCGGCCACCAACTGTACCGGGGTGGCAAAGAAAAACTGGAACAGGGCATTGTGCAAAATATGAGGGAAAAAGCCTTCCAGGGGAGCCAGCATACCCAGCATACCGGCAAATAGCGGGGCTGAGAACACTGCCGCGAAGATAAACAGGAACCGCTGCCTTTTTATTTCCCTATCCCGCTCATCCTTTTCACGGTCGGTATAGTGATCATCGATTTTGCGTGCTTGGTAACCCAGCTTTTCCACAGCATTGACCAGGGCTGCAGCATTTACCTGGCCGGGATAATAGGTAACGGTGGCTTTTTCGGTGGCCAGGTTGACAGTGGCGTCCGCCACCCCCGGAAGGGATTTCAATCCCTTTTCAACCCTGGCGGCGCAGGCCGCGCAACTCATCCCGCCAATGGCCAGGTCCAGCTTTTCCTGCAGCACGTCAAAACCGAACTGTCTTACTTTTTCAATCATTTGTTCCGGTTTGACCAGAGCGGGGTCATAATCAACCGTGGCCTTTTCAGTGGCCAGGTTAACCCGGGCGGCACTCACCCCTTCCATCCCGGACAGCCCCCTCTCCAACCTGGCGGAGCACGCAGCGCAACTCATCCCTTTGACCGTGAACCCAATCCTGGAGAGCTCCCGCCCGTTCCCCACGCATCCCTGGGAACAGGCATTGTTATTTTCAGCCATGCTATGGATACCTCTTTCCGGTTTAACACTAAATTTGCTCGATTATAATCAATTCTTTACCTCATACCCGGCCTTTATCACTGCTTCAACCAGTTGTTCACGGGAGACGTTGCCTGTCACCACCAATTCCTTTTGTTCCAGATTCACCAGGGCTTCTTCCACGCCTGTTATTTCCCGCGCCGCCTTTTCCACCGCCATTTTGCAGTGATTGCAGCTCATGCCTTCCACCTTTAATACTGTTTTATTCATACTTTTCAAACCTCCATTAATTTTTATTGATCAGCCTGGCAATTGTTTTGGTCAATTCGGCAACAACTTCTTCATCACCGGCAATTAATTGATCCTTAATGCAAGTTCTAATGTGTTTTTCCAACAACAGCTTGGCCACCCCGGTCAGCGCGGACTGGGCCGAAGCAATTTGATTCAAGACATCGTCACAATATACTCCCTCTTCGATCATCCTTTTAATACCACGCACCTGGCCTTCAATGCGGTTAAGGCGTCTTGACAAATCGTGCACCGTTTTTTCGTCACGCCAGTGCCTGTGCTTGTTATTACCTGCGCTTTGACAGCCCGGGCATTGTTTAGGTTTTTGCTCCTCCAGTTCGCTTCACCCCCCTAAAATCAATAGTATACCCCCCTACCCTATATGTCAAGAATTATGATTAAACATATATCTGCCTTATCTACTAGATCCTTTGTTTGTTTATCAGGAGCCGTAAAACAGGACGATTGGCAGACAGGTCATAATTAATTTATTCAGTTATATTGAAAATTGAATATTGACTTCAACTATCTTATTATTTTATTATTTAAATATAAGGATTTATTGAAAGGGGCGAATGACTGTTGATAGGCACTGTCTGGAAACCAGAAGAAGAAATACTTGGTGCTTTGCAAAATGCAAAAAACATCTTTGTAGTGGGATGTGGCGGATGTGCAAAGGTCGCACGCAGTGGGGGACAGTTGGAAGTAGATAAAATGGTAAAATTACTTGAATCAAATGGTAAAAATATAATTGCCGCTGGAGTACCTGAAAGGACCTGTTACATTCAGTTTGTTAGGACATTTTTCGACCCCAAAATGTCTGAACTCAAAGAATGTGACGCTGTCCTGGTGCTGGGTTGCGGCGGTGCTGTTCAAGTTGTGCGACAGGCCACGGAGGAATACGGCCTTGTCAAGCACGTTTATTCAGGACTTAATTCGGTTGGCCATATGGACACGATTGTCCCCGGTGAATATTTTCTGGAACAATGCAGCGAGTGCGGTGATTGTGTATTGAACCTGACTGGAGCTATCTGTCCCGTCACCAAGTGTTCCAAAGGTCTGTTAAACGGACCCTGTGGTGGCAGCAAGGATGGCAAGTGCGAGGTCGACCCGGAAAGAGATTGCGCCTGGGTGTTAATTTACGAGCGTCTTAAGGCCCTGGGACAGTTGGAAAATGTGAGCACATACTGGGAGCCTAAAGATTACAGTAAAGCGGCGCGTCCCAGAAAGCTTGTTTTTTGATAATTGTTTAATTATAGATAGATCCAACTTGGAAAGGGTGTGGAATCTTGAAACTATGTGACCTGTTTGAAAAAGGTAAATTTGTTGTTACAGGGGAAGCGGCTCCTCCCAAGGGAACCAATACTGCAAAAATGTTAAGCGAAGCTGCTCCGTTAAAGGACATGGTTGACGCCGTAAATATTACTGACAACCAAAGTGCCGTTGTCAAAATGGGTTCCCTGGCCGCGTCCCGTTGTTTAAAGGATAACGGTATTGAACCGGTTTACCAGTTAACCTGCCGTGATCGTAATCGTCTGGCCATTCAATCCGACCTCTTAAGCGCCGCCGCGCTTGGCATTGAAAATGTTCTCTGCCTAACGGGTGACCATGTGTCGCTGGGGGATCATCCACATGCTAAAGCGGTTTATGATCTGGATTCCGTTCAGCTATTAAAAATAGCAAGCGGCCTCAACCATGGGAAAGATTCCAGTGGGAACGAACTTGACGGAAGTACGGATTTTTGTCTGGGTGCCGTTGTAAGCCCATGCACCGAACCTGTGGAAATGCAGGTTATCAAATTGGAGAAAAAAATTGAAGCCGGGGCTTGCTTTATTCAAACCCAGGCTGTTTACGACACCCGTTTGCTGGAAGATTTCATGAACAGGCTGGCAAGGCGGAACATTACAGTTCCTGTCATGGTGGGGATAGTTTTTATAAAATCGGCAAGCATGGCTAATTATATGAACAAGAACGTGGCTGGAATTGAAGTCCCGGAGACTATCATCAAGGAATTTGAAAACACGCCCGGGGATGGTTTAAAAGCAAAAAGCCTGGAAATAACCATCGGGCTGGTTAATGCTTATAAAGATATGTGTCAGGGGATTCACTTTATGCCCCTGGGTTGGACCGACATGGTGCCTGAAGTATTAAAAAGCACCGGACTTAGGCCTTAAGCACGACCGGTATATAAAACCTTTCACCCGTATTAATTTATAGGTGAAAGGTTTTATCGATTATATCAGGGAATTATAAAGGAACTCGAACCTGGTGGCGTGCTCCATCTCACCTGTCATAGCCATGAAAAAGGTATCTCTCACCAGCAAATCCGTGCTCGAAAGAGTAATTTCTTGATAGAATTCGGCTGCCGTAAACAGCGGTATTATCCCTGGGAGCATACTGTTGAAATAAAAGTAACCGGTAAAGATAGCCTAATAATATTATCAACCCAAACTGGCCCCTCTAAAATCCTTCTTCTTGCCCTTCCCGTTCCCTCAGTTTGCCTGTAAATTCATTTAACAGCAGGTGTCTTCGGAAATTATGCATCACCCAAAGGTGCAGCTGAGCCTGGGTTAAATTATAGATGAACCAGGGCAAAGTGGGTACATAGTCATGAATGGCCACCAGAGTATGTTTATTTTGCAAAACCCCGCGGAATTCCAACCGCCCGGGGTGTGGAAGCCGGTTTAAATGGGCCATCAAGCCGCCGGTTATGTAATAAATAGGCCGGTCATTAAAGCTGCGGTCTTCTGAAAAGGACAGGTCCAGCAGGGATTTGTTCTTCATAAAGGAAAAATAAAAATGACAACTGCCATCCCGGTCAACTTTAACCCTTACTAAACCTTTAAAGAAAGATGGCAACCATTGTGAGTAATGCCGGGCCACCCAGTGGGCATCCTTGCCGGGTGGTAAAGGCAAACGTTGAACCGAGCGGACATTTGGCACTTTCTTTTCCGGTGACTGGTTTTTCTTTACTTTCGGAGGTTTAATAGCCGCCGCATCGCCTTGATCTTTTATTAAAGCCATTTTAACCGCCTGTTTAAAAGAAATACCGGTTAAATTCATCTGTTTTTGCAAAACGCGATTTTCAGCCACCATGTCGTGCTGCAAGCTTTCCACCAGGGGAATAACCAGTGCTTTGGGCGCCTTCATAAAAAAGCTTAAAAACCAGCTGGTAAGGAAGGGTAAAATAGTGGGCACAGTAAATATCCGTGGCTTATGCCCCATTACCTCCGCTGTTTGCTTGATCATGTCCTGATATGTCATCACATCGGGGCCACCCACATCAAAACTGCGGTTATAAGTTTCCTTTCTCCCCAGACAATAACATAAGATTTTAATAATATCGGATAACGCGATGGGATGGGTTAAAGAAAGCATTAGCCTGGGCAATACCATGATTTTAAATCTTTCCACCAGGTGAGTAATAATACTGAAGGAACTCCCGTTTGCACCAACTATTATACCCGCCCGTATAGCCGTTACCGGAACACCATATGAACCAAGGGTTTTTTCCACCTCCAGGCGGCTATCCAGGTGCCTGGATAATTTCCCCTGGTCCCGGGGTACAAGTCCCCCCAAATAGATGATTTGCTTGACACCGGTCAAAGCAGCGGCACGGGCAAAATTATCGGCCAGAATTAAATCCATATCTTGAAAACTCCCCTGAGTCAACCGGGCCGAGGGCATCATGGAATGAACCAGGTAATAAGCATAATCAGCGCCACAAAGGACTTGTTCAATATCGTTTAACGAAAACAGATCGCACTGCCGCCAGCTGACATCCAGACCACAGGCCGAATCTTCTTCATTTACGGCACTTCTGGTAAGGCAAATCAGCCGGCAATGTGATTTTAAGGCCGGTAATAACGCCCGACCTATAAAACCGGTAGCCCCCGCCACCGCCACCACCGGCTTGTTGTTATCTGTGTTTTCCTGCAATTAACACACCTCTTGAAATTTAGCAATGATAGGACTAAAACATTTCTATTTTTATCTTGCAATATCCTTCACAATCACATTTTTATATTTTTTGCACCGGGATTGGACACCTTTTGTTGTCACCAAGTCAAGCAGGGCCATAGTTCCCAAACTGTCATTTCACTAAACTATAAGCCCCCAGGTAAAATGGTTTCGGATGAAATTTATCAAAAATAAAGAGCACCGAACTACTGGGTGCTCTTTTTCGTCAAAATCATGTTTATAATTATCATTATAATCCCCGTTCGTAATCCCGATTAGCTATATATTTGGTCATATTTATGCGAAATTCACGATTATCAATAATTTCGAGGCTGCCATAGGTAATGGCAAAGAATGCGGGTTCTTGGGGTAAAGCTTATTTAATTCTTGACCTCCTGCCCGGCATATAAAGCCAGAACGATGGGTTTGAGGTGGCTGATTTTACACGCAATGGTGAACTGCCCCATCTATATAACCCGGACTTCCTTGTGGGCATTGCCGTATTCTTTTTTTGATGGCGGATATAGCCCTGCAGGAATTTGTGTAGTGACAACTTTGTATTTTGTATACAAAATACTTGTGTAAAAACATAATCTCTGTTATAATTACCTAAACATTATTTGATAGTGAAAAGAAGGTGAAATTTATGTCAAGGCGAATTATTGACGCACCTTGTGAAAATTGTCACTACAAGAATGGGATAGAATGTATCAGTGTATTAGCAATGATAAAAACAGCCCGCGCTATGGAAATGGAGCTTTACAACCACAGTGTAGAAAGCCTGGTACCAAAGTTCACCATACCTTGCAAAAATTTCGCTCCCGAAAAAGTAGTGTTACACCCTGAACTGAAAAAACAGATTATTTAAATTAAGCAAATCAGAAAACGTCCGGACGAACCACATGGTTCGTCCGGATTATGTTAAAAGAGTATATTCCATCACCGGGTATGCCAAACCGGCAATGGAAATATATTAAGGAGGTCAAGGGCTCCTGCCAAGGTCAGGCCCTCACCAAAAAAACAAAAACCATGAAAGTTTCCATCTGCCTTTCCTACAAATGGCAATACCTTCATGGCAAGTGTTACTAAATCAGATTCACGCAATCGTTATGGGCCCGCAAAATTCAGACTTAAAGCAAGCTTGTAACAATAGCGGTTACAGCTCCAGATACGAGCGTACCTTTTCCACCAGCATATCCACCAGGTGCGGCAGTGGTTCATCAACGCTGCTCACCAGCTCCACGCCGGCCCGGTTCAGGTGCAAAACATATTTGGGGGCCGGGGAAAGGGCAATGGCCTCGGCGGCGGCCGTGGTCATTTCCCCTCCGAACCCGAAGGGCATAAGCATGCCTACGGTTCCAGCAAACAAATCAACCCGCCGGGCATTAAAGACAATGGCGTTTTCACCGCTGGCCGCTTCGTTGGCCCCACCTTTAAGCATCCGGCTAGCCGCAAGGGCATTGGTACCCAGGGCAATGATCTCCACCTTGCCGGCAGGCAGTGCCATAGCCAGTTTTTCCACAATTTGGGCGCCTATGCCGCCCCCTTGACCATCTATGACAGCAATGCGAAACAATTTATTTTTGCTCATTATATACCTCGTGCCACAAAGTATGCCGGCAGTATCGTTCCATCTTTTATCTTTGTATTTTCGAATGAAATTATACTAAGCCGGTAAAATAATAAAAAACCATGCGATGATGTCTTCACTCCTTGTGAAGCATAACCTCCATGGTTACTATTTCAAGCACTTTCTCGTTTTTATTAAAATACCACATAATCATACAAAAGTAAAACATTTTTTATGCTTGTTTAATAAAAAAACATCAGCATTGAAAACCTCGCCAAACAGAACGAAACGGGCGAACCACTATGTGGCGCACCCGTTTTTATTATCGTTATATAAACAAATGAATCGCACTACCTTACTGCGTAGTAGTATTGGACATTACCGTTTTTATCATAGTAACGGTACCATTTACCTTCACGATCGGGATCCATATAGAAGTAATGGAATTTACCGTTATCATCTTTATAATAGTACCAATCCCCGTCATTGTCCCAATCATAGTAGTAAAGTGCTTTACCGTCGGTATCATAATAGCGATATAACTTGCCGCCACGGGAATAACCGTAATCCCAATCTGATTTGGTATGGCGATGGTGATGGATTCCCTTAACCAGTACCGGGCCGTCAAAGCCGGACCAGTAGCGACCATGTTGGCCGTCGCTCACCCACCCGCTACTGCCATTATTAAAATAGGTCACGTTCCCACTGGGGTGGGCAAAAGCTACGGATACCAAAACCAGTGAAAGCAACAGTGCCATAACCAGCACCATGGATTTGCGCAATTAAAACAACCCCTTTCTGTCAATTACCAAGATGTCATAATGTATTGTAAGGCTACGACAAAATTAATACAAGCTAATTTCCAGTCAAGTGGTAATGTATGTTTTTGCAGGGCTGTCCTAAAATACCGGCTATGGCTCAACCCCGGAATAAAGGGATAATTTTTAGGAAGAATAAAAAAATCCGGTAATTAGCACAAATAATTTAACACCCGTACAAACTACCGCCTGATAAAAAATATACCGGGGGAATAACCATGCTGAACAAGCTCTTTAAATTGGAACAATACCAAACCAACACCCGCACGGAAATCATCGCCGGCGTAACAACCTTTATGACCATGGCTTATATACTATTCCTTAACCCCAACATACTGGCCGCCACGGGCATGGATAAGAACGCGGTGTTTTTCGCCACCGCCGTGGCCGCCGGGGTGGTAACCATCGCCATGGGACTGCTTGTCAACTTTCCCATTGCCCTGGCCCCGGGGATGGGACTCAACGCTTACTTTGCCACCGTGGCCGCCCAGCACGTGGGTATTCCCTGGACCATTGCGCTGGGTGCGGTTTTTATATCCGGCCTGCTGTTTATTTTATTAACCGTTACCCAAATACGCCAACTACTGGTGGTAGCCGTTCCCCAATCTATAAAAAACGCCATTATAGTTGGCATAGGTCTATTTATCACCATGCTGGGTTTGAAAATGGCTGAATTTATGGTTATCCAGGCCGGGCCGGTAATCCCCCCCACCCTTGATGCCCTCAGTGAATTCGGGGGCGTGGCTGTTTTAAGTTCCTTTGAGTGGAATATTAACCTGGGTTCCTTTAGCAATAATGCCGCGCTGCTGGCTTTAATCGGCCTTACGGTTTCGGCACTTCTAATGGCCAAAAAGGTTAAAGGGGCCTTGCTATTCGGTATCCTGATCACCACATTAATTGGACTACCCATGGGCGTAACCAGTATACCCGCCGGTTTTCAACCCTTTGCCCTGCCTGATTTTTCCGCCCTGGCGGTGGGCAAGCTGGACCTGGCCGGCGCTCTGGAAATGGGATTATGGTCGGTGATCTTCACCTTTACCTTTGTGGAGTTATTTGATACTTTTGGCACACTGGTGGGCACTGCGGGGAAAGCAGGCCTGTTGAATGAAAGGGGGCAATCGCCCCGGCTAGGTAAAGCCATGCTGGTGGACGCCGCCGGTGTATCCTTTGGCGCCCTGATGGGTACCAGTACCGTCACCGCTTATGTGGAGAGTACGGCCGGCGTTGCCGAAGGAGGACGCACCGGCCTAACCGCCGTCACCACCGGCATGCTTTTTCTACTGGCACTGGTGCTGGCTCCGCTGGCCGGGTTAATACCCGGCGTAGCCACTGCCCCGGCCCTTATCATTGTAGGGCTGCTGATGGCGCAAGCCATGAAAAATATAGATTTTAACGATTTTACCGAGGGCCTGCCGGCTTTTTTAACCATCGTACTCATGCCCTTCACCGGCAGTATTGCCAATGGAATCGCTGCGGGCATAATATTTTATGTGCTTCTTAAGCTGGCCAGCGGCCGCACCAAAGAAGTACACTGGCTAATGTGGCTGCTTAGTTTGTTGATACTGGCGCGTTATTTATTTTTGGCGGAACACTGATCTACCTGTACAAATATACCGGATTTCACCCACGGGGACGGTTTTGTTCTGTGAACACCTATACCGTCCCCTGCTTTAATATACACATCCAAAATTCCACCATATCTTTCGCATCCCTTTAGTCCAGGGCTGAACACAAAAACCAGCTCCCAACCAGTATATAAATTCGAAATTGCTTTACAGTTTCAGACTTTAATTATAAAGTAGTAATAGTAATTAACTAATTATAAAAGATGCGTTACCGGAGGTGTTGAATTTGACCCAGGACGCGCAACTCAAAAGACATACCTTAATTACAATCACCATGGCTTCGTTTTTGACACCGTTTATGGGCAGTGCTGTAAATTTAGCCATACCTGCCATTGGTGAACAGTTTAACGCCAGCGCCATGCACCTGAGCTGGGTGGTAACCAGTTACATACTGGCTTCGGCAGCCTTTCTGGTACCTTTCGGCAGACTTGCGGATATTGTCGGCCGGAAAAAAGTTTTTATTGCCGGCAATATTTCTTTCTTCCTGTTTTCCTTATTATGTGGTCTGGCCACATCGGTGGAGATGCTGATTGCCTTCAGGGCATTACAGGGCATCGGCAGCGCATTGATTTTCGGCACCGCCATGGCCATATTAACCTCGGTATTCCCACCCCAGGAAAGGGGTAAAATACTGGGTATCAATGTAGCCACGGTTTACACCGGCCTATCTCTGGGGCCCGTCCTCGGCGGTTCCCTGAACCACAATCTGGGCTGGCAGTCTATTTTCTATTTTTGTGCCATCATTGGATTGGCCGTAATTATCATGAGCCTGACCAGATTGAAGGGCGAATGGGCCGGTGCCAGGGGAGAGCGCTATGACCTGACCGGTGCCGTTCTTTATTCCTTCGGATTGGTACTCTTTATGTACGGCATATCTTCCATTGGCACCTCAGCCTGGTCCGGGTACATTCTAACTGCCGGCCTTGTCATACTGGCCGTATTCATCCGGCATGAATTAAAAACCGAGTTACCAGTGCTTAACCTTAAACTGTTCAGCAAAAACGTCACCTTTGCCTTTTCCAACCTGGCGGCACTGATAAATTACAGCGCCACCTTTGCGGTGGGTTTTCTGGTATCCCTTTATCTCCAGGTGGTCCTGGGATACAATTCCCAACAGGCCGGGTTTATTTTATTATCCCAGCCGGTACTCATGGCAGTATTATCCCCCTTCGCCGGTAAACTGTCCGACCGGGTACAGCCACGGCTGGTGGCCTCCTGGGGCATGGCCCTGTGCACTACAGGATTGTTTATTTTTGTTTTTCTAACCAGGCAAACTCCCATCTGGTTGGTGCTGGCGAACTTAGCCCTTTTGGGTGTGGGATTTGCCCTGTTCTCCTCACCCAACAGTAACGCCGTCATGGGTTCGGTGGAAAAGAAATTTTACGGCATTGCTTCATCCACCCTGGGTACCATGCGTCTCACCGGGCAGGCCATCAGCATGGCTATGGCCACATTAATCATTACCATGTTTGTCGGCAATGTGGAACTTCAACAGGCCGACGTAAACCAGTTGACCAAAAGTATCAAAATAGCCTTTACTGTTTTTGCCGTCACTTGCTTGGCCGGCATTTTCGCATCGCTGGCCCGGGGTAATATGCATACCGAAAACCGGCCGGTGCACAAACCCGGTAATTAACAGAGACCGTTCGAAATATTCGCGCGATTTCCCCACTCATAATTTCGACGTTGGCCGGCCAGAGCTCACGCGGGTGCCGGGCGTTGAAAGCCTGAAGGAAATTCTTTCATAACGTTTGCACCCTGAATAGGGATGAATATTAGGTTGCAAGATTAAAATCCTTCAACCT
Organism: Desulfallas thermosapovorans DSM 6562; assembly: GCF_008124625.1. Lineage (NCBI taxonomy): Bacteria > Bacillati > Bacillota > Clostridia > Eubacteriales > Desulfallaceae > Desulfallas > Desulfallas thermosapovorans. Next base: position 5,276 of record NZ_VNHM01000025.1, on the reverse strand, counting down.
TGGGAGCACCTGGCACCAAGCATGCTTTTTAAACAAACTCTAAGGAGTTGTTTTAAAATTAATTTATGCAATAAAAAGGAAATCCCCGGGTAAGACAGAAAAGAATACTGCAAACCAATAAAGGTGGTGGCGTTATTGTATTTGAATAGATTGTTCGTATTTGGCACCCTGCTCCCGGGCCTGACCAATTACAACCGTTATTTAAAGGCCTGCAACCCCAAAACTTTCCCGGCCAAGGCTAGGGGAATTATGTATTATCTCCCGGAGGACGGATACCCGGTGGTTTTGGATGGCGATGGAGAGGTAAAGGGAGTAATCTATGAATCACCGGATTTACTGGTCATTCTGCCGGAGATTGATGAGATTCACAAGTTCACCGGTATCGAAAGCCAAAGTGATTTGATACGGGAAATCAGGGATGTTACCAACCTCGAAACAGGTGAAACCGTAAAAGCCCATATGTATTTGTGGCCACCGGCCAAAGCTGATTGGCTGAGGGAAAACGCAGTGGTTTTAGAAGACGGTGACTGGGCTAATTTTTTGCGCAAAAAAAATTAAACCCCGTGGAACTCCGGTCACACGGGGTTTCTCTTTTCAGTTTTGATTAGAGTACTTGCATTTGATTAGAGTACTTGCACGTTGGATGCTTGCTGGCCCCGGGGTCCGTCGGTAACTTCAAACTCCACCCGCTGGCCTTCACTCAAGGATTTAAAACCATTGCTTTGAATGGCCGAGTAATGTACAAAAACATCCTTGCCGTTCTCACCTTCGATAAATCCATAGCCTTTGCTGTCATTAAACCATTTTACTGTTCCTTGCAATATATTTTCCTCCTGTAAATTAATCTACCTGTATTATGGCCAATGTTAGCGCATATATTACATACATTTTTTGCATGACAGCTTCTAGCCAGTACCGCAAGCTTTGGTGCCGGGTGCTCCCAAGGTTGAAAGTCTTTTTACTTTCAACCTTGGGAGCACCCGGCACCACCAGGAATGCGGACACTAAATGGCCACAATCGTATTAGATATTCTCTATATAATATAAAACGTACGCCCTTTCGGCATCCTGCCGGATTGTATTCATAACTTCCGGTGATACTGATATTTCACCCACAAAGTTAAAATCTTCATTTATATCAAAATCGTCAAGTTCCGAAACTTTATAGCATTCCAAAACGGCTTGGGGATCCTCGGTCTTAAGGCCCAATGCCAGGTATTTTTCCTTGGCCTCTTCCATGGAGTCAGCAAAAATAACTTTGGTATTAGTGGTGTGTTCCATAATAAAACCCCCTGTTTGAAAAATGTTATCATGTACAATTTATACTGGTTTTTAAAAATATGCAAATATTTATTTGGCGTATATACGACGGAGAAGCACCCATTCCGTTCCCTCTGCGGGTGCTTTTCAGTACTTTAATCCTTGGCGCTTGCCGTAAATACGGCAAGCGTAATTTTTTTGAAGCATAAAATAAGGCATTATAGAAATCCACGTTTAACACGGATTCTACAACGCCTATTGATATATTATCCAGTTTTTTAACTTAACAATGATTGCGCGTTACAACCGGGCAAACCAGTTAGTCGACCGTAACGATGCGAGAGGCGGGATCCCAGTTAACATATGCGCCGAAATATTCGCCCACATAGCGTACCGGCACCATGGTGCGGCCGTTTTTAACCACAGGCATGGTATCCATACTCTTAAGCTCCCCGTCTACCAGCACCATGTTGCTGTTCAACATAAATATGTTGGTCCGGCCCTGTTTGACGATGGTAATTTCCTTTGTTTCCTCGTCATAGTCCACTGTGGCGTTCAGTGCTTCGACAATGGCCCGCAGCGGTACCATCAAACGGTTGTTGGTGTCCACAAAGGGGGCCGCATCGAAATCAATGGCATGGCCCTCCACTATGACACTGATGGGCTGCACGACCTGGCCGGCATTTACCGGGCCGTTATTGTGACCGGTATTATTATTGCCGGTCCCCTGCCCGGGCTCGTCTCCATAGATAAGATATTGTTTTCTTTCTTCTTCAAACTGTTTCAACGCACTTTCATATTGTGCTTCAATCTGCTGCGGTGTTAGGCCCTGCTCCAGGTAACGGCCAATCTTGTCGGTTCCCATAATCTTATCGAACATAACCACGGTGTCACCGCTTTTGGGCACTGTAAAGTTAGTCAACGAGTGGGCAATGGCTAAAGCGTAAATACCTGTTTTAGCCGGCCTAAAATTGCGATAGTCTGTAATGTTCAGCCGGACACCGCCTCTTTCGCCCTTTTGCTCAGGCTCAAAAACCACTCCGGGCAGGCCCGCGTTATTTAGTAAATCGGCAAACTTTTGGGCATCCAGCCCTTTCCCGCCAATCCACTTGAATTGATCGGCCTGGCCAATACCCGTTCCTTCCCCCAATCCGGTGGCCATGTAACCAAATACAGAATCCAAATCAGGTATATTGGGCGAAGTTTGTACCCATTTCAAACCGGTATCCTGGTAGATCATGGAGCGGGTATAACCCTCCATGGGCACCACTTCCAGATCAACTCCAATTTTTCGGTTGAAGAACCGGGCCAGTTCCCCGGCTGTCATACCATGGGCCATGGGTAAATTATCCACACCCACAAAGGTGATGTAGTGGTCTTCCATCACGGGACCGTCCACTGTCTCACCACCCAGCGGGTTGGGGCGGTCCAGCACCACCACAGTTTTGTTGTTTTTCTTCGCCGCCTTCATACAGTAGTTAAGGGTGGACATGTAGGTATAGGACCTGGCCCCGATATCCTGCACATCAAACACCAGTACATCCACGTTTTTCAGCATCTCGGCGGTGGGTTCCCTGGTGGCTCCGTACAGGCTGTAAACCGGTATGCCCAGTGTGGGATGCGTATATGATTCCACATAGGCACCGGCTTTGGCCTTGCCATCGATGCCATGCTCGGGGCCAAACAATGCCGTTAACTGGATGGTGGGGTCTCCCGCCAGCACATCAATGGTGCTGACACCCTCGCTGTTCACACCGCTCTGGTTGGTAACCAGCCCCACCCTTTTACCCTCAATTAGGTGGTGGTACTTGGGTGTCATCAACATTTCATTGCCCAGTTTGAATTCCGCTCTCTGGGCAAAGGCGGCGTTACATGACAGCAGCAACGCAGCCACTGTCACCACCATGATAATGATTTTACGCATACTACCCGTTCCTTTCGTTTGATTATCCAAACTTATAACTTAAATTTACATCAAACCTACTTTGGGGGCTTTTCGCCCCGGCTGCACAATGAAATGCACATCACCCTCTCTTAACATGCCAAGTAATTATGTAGTAATAGACTATCATTATAAAGACGTATCCACACCGGGTTTAGTTCCAACAGCCGATTCTAATAAACTAATTAACTAAAACAATTTTTTACAAATAAAAAAACGTTCAAAACACGAAGCGGTGATGTGATGCTATGATAAAACTAAAATTTCTTATCACAGCGTAGATTAACCGTACTTGACATCTAAACCGTCAAAATGACACCAGCAAAGGAATGAAAGTTTTACTTTCAAGACAGATAACACCTATAATATACTTGGAGATTTTAGTATTTGAGGGGGTTATAAAATGGATGATATTGGAATGTATTTTTTTGCTCTTCTTAAATTATTAATACCTGCTGTTGTTCTATACTTTGTTGTCAAATTGGCTGTAAAACACGCAATACGTGAGTCCAAAGAATAAAGGTGCGCACTGAATTTGATTTTCTTAACACTCTTATATACGGCCAAAGATAATAAGTAAACGTATAGAGCCGGGGTTTTAGACAAAAGATAAAACAAAAATCGGGAGGTCAAGGTATGAAAAAACTAACCGTTTTTGTTTTGGCTTTGTCAACTCTGGTTGTTTTTGGCTGCGCCCAGGCCCAGCAAAAACCAGCTCCCCCGGAGCAAAGGCTTATCCCCAAGGAATCCAACATCGGATTCAGCCAGGTGGACATTGATGAGTTACCAGAATCCATCAAAAAAGTGGCTTCCGCCACCGAGGACAGGCCCATGGTTACCTGGGCATACGCCAATAATAACAGCTACATATTGCTAAATACCGGCCAGGATGGGGAAAACCTGAAAGTAAATAAAGTAACCCAAAGGGTTCCAATACAAGATTTTCTCTGGCTTGATGTCGAGCTTAAATACACGGATGATGATACGGCCAAGGATAAAGACGGCAACCGTAAATTAGTAGCTATAAAATTGGAAAAAACAGATAAGACCATTAACGGTGTCGGCTTTGAGCTAAAAGAAGAGACCGGAGATGATAAGGAAGAACCGGTGGAGGAAAAACAACAGGCCGCTCCAGCCCCAGCTGCAACACCATCACCTGCACCAACAACCAGGGAACCGGCCAACCAGGCCAGACCGGCCCGGGAAATCAGGCCCACCGCTCCGGCCGGGGAAACCACCCCTGAAGAAGAATTTAACCGCGAACAAACCCGAGAAAATGGTGATAAACAAGCAGAAGACGAAGAACAACCAACCCCCGCCACACCGAACGGCCAGTGATCACTGGTACCGTAACAGCTAGTGCCGGGTGTGGAAAGTTTTAAATGCCCACCGGAATCCCAAAAGAGCCTGCCAAAAGGGCTCTTTTTTTGTATGTGATTCTCAAGTAACTATCCGTAACTTTCACAAGAAATGACCACATCATCATCTCTGACCGGACGCTACCAAATGACAATACAGCGGTCGTACACATCAATAATAGTCATGGTCTAAAAACGTAGCTATGTAAATAGGTATCTGCGTATGAAACTTAGTTTCAATTCCTTATAGGCAGTCTAAAAACGAAGTATCAGTTTTTGGTGGGGAGCATAGCCATGATGGGTTTCAATTCCTTATAGGCAGTCTAAAAACGGAAAACATTTCCCTAACCTATGATATGCGAGGGGGTTGTTTCAATTCCTTATAGGCAGTCTAAAAACCGGTTTAACCCCCTATTATTAGAGTCTATATCCCAAAATCAACTTATATCATAGAATTGCATGTTATGAACTTAACGACGATAGACCGGCGGCCTTGACAGCACTAAGGGCTGTAATACTGGATTGATTACCGACGGGCGGCTCCGAAAACATGCAGGGTTATCCCTCCCGTCGGTAGAATATTTTATCACAGCCCTTTTAACGTGCTGTCAAGGCTACCCTTCGGCGCCTAGTGCCAATCCAGGAGTTCCCCTCCGGGACTCACCAAAAACATGCTTTTTTAAACCTTTACAATAAATGGTTTCACTCTGCCTGCT
>NZ_VNHM01000024.1 GCF_008124625.1 Desulfallas thermosapovorans DSM 6562 | reverse complement strand
ACGAACTAGCAGCAGGCAGAGTGAAACCATTTATTGTAAAGGTTTAAAAAAGCATGTTTTTGGTGAGTCCCGGAGGGGAACTCCTGGATTGGCACTAGGCGCCGAAGGGTAGCCTTGACAGCACGTTAAAAGGGCTGTGATAAAATATTCTACCGACGGGAGGGATAACCCTGCATGTTTTCGGAGCCGCCCGTCGGTAATCAATCCAGTATTACAGCCCTTAGTGCTGTCAAGGCCGCCGGTCTATCGTCGTTAAGTTCATAACATGCAATTCTATGATATAAGTTGATTTTGGGATATAGACTCTAATAATAGGGGGTTAAACCGCTATACTGAGAGAGTATGAACTGTTTTTCCTATATAATACGGACAGCGAGTTTAGAAATATTTCATATGATTGCTATACTAAACTTATTAAAAAACTGCCATTTCTTAAAGATCAGACTGAAATGCTTTTCCTTTTTATCAAAGATTATCATCGGGTTCAAAGCCAAAAGCATTTTGAGTTTGGAGTACCGACAATTACTGAAGAAATTAGTGATTGGATCAATAATACATGGACAAAATATCAGGTTAATCTTCTTGCTTTTGCATATGATTGGATAAATAATTTTTATGATAATGAGGAAATTTGGCCTTCAACACATAGAAAGAAGAGTCAATATACTTGGAGAAAGTATGACTACGATTATAAGCAGAAAAGTAATCTCTTTAATATTGATTCACTATACAGAAGAATACCGAAAAAGCCCTTTATAAAAGGCAGAAAGCAAGAATTTGAAATTCTGTTTATGTATTATTGGCTTCATGATATGGTAGGCGATGACGAAGGATATTGGCAGCAATATTTAGAGACTGTCTTGCCAGTATTAAAAAGGGAATAGCACAGGGGGTGTTCCGATTGCAAATACAAACAGTAAGAATTATATCAAATAATATATGCTTTGGTCCAGAACCACTTCCTGATGACGAAGTGGAACAGCATTTGACTATATCTGCTAGTGGCAGAATATGGTTTACAGGATATAAGTATGGAAATGGTTTTGGTCAGTTCGAGATTTCTAGAAAGCAACAGTTTAATATAGGAAAATCCGCAGTAAAGGAAATATTGGAGCTTTTCTCACAGTATATAGAAAGTGACCAATTGACTTACTATGCTACTGATATAGGAACTTGGGAAATGAAAATTACAGATACGGACGGTAAATCTCATAATTTTAAGGGGGCACTTTGTGGTGGAGTGACGGTTGGCGATACTGATCTGACATATTATTTGCGCGAACAAATTCCAATTCAAAACTTGTTCGTTTTTGAGGATAATTTAGTGGATCTAAATGAGGATTAAAAAGGCTTATATACATGGTTATTAAGCATCCGTAATTAGCGGATGCTTCTCTATTTAAATGAAGAAACAGCTCCGATAAAAATGTTAATGAAATATTTTATTTTAAATTCATATATCAAATTGACATTTTTCGATTTGACGCATATAATATATCATATCGAAGTTTTTAGATTTGAGGTGATGTTATGGACTACTACTTGGAGAACACGAAAGTGTTTAAAGCGTTGGGAGAACCCAAAAGAGCAATGATTGTAGATATGCTTTCCTGCGGGGAACTTTGTGCCTGCAATATTCTGGAGAAATTTGAAATGTCCCAATCCACACTTTCTCATCACATGAAAATCCTGTGTGAATGTGGGATTGTAAAAGCGCGAGAAGAAGGTAAATGGACGTACTATTCGCTGGATGATGAAACCATCAGTAAAACAAAACAGTTTTTCTGTGCTATCACTTCCAACAAGGAAAACTGTATTTGCAGAGATAACTCAAACTATTGTAAGGAGTGTAATGAAAATGAGTAAATGTTGTTGTTCTTCCGATAACTGTTGCCAGCCGCAGCCGAAAAAACCGATCAACATAGATTTTCTGTATCTGGATACGACCGTTTGCGGTAGATGCCAGGACACAGAAAAAGCACTGGATGAAGCAGTTTCCAGCGTGGCCGTGGTGCTTAATGCGGCGGGATATGAAGTTAAGGTAAATAAAGTAAATATTGCAACGAAGGAGTTGGCGATAAAGTATCAGTTTATCAGTTCGCCGACTATCCGCGTGAATGGAAATGACATCGCAGTAGAACTTAGAGAATCACTTTGTGAGGATTGTGGAACCCTTTGCGGAGATAATGTTGACTGCCGTGTGTGGGTATATAACGGTGTCGAGTATACTTCACCTCCAAAAGAATTGATTGTAGATGCCATCCTGCGCGAGGTATACAACACTGAGAAACGTGAGTCAAAGAACGAAGTCTATCAGCTTCCTGAGAATCTTGACACATATTTTAAAGCCAAGGCGCACAAGGATGAAGCTGAACTTCAAAAAAAAGGCGGTAATACGCTATGAGCAAAGAGAAAACACAAGGAATCGGTTTCTTCGAAAAATACTTAACGGTTTGGGTCCTTCTTTGCATGGCGGTAGGTGTCCTGATCGGAAAGTTTTTGCCCGGAATCCCGGCATTTTTGGGACGTTTTGAATACGCGAACGTATCAATACCTATGGCGATTCTAATCTGGCTTATGATATATCCGATGATGCTGAAGGTGGATTTTCAAAGCATTAAAAATGTTGGGAAAAATCCTAAGGGGCTTTTTGTTACATGGATAACCAACTGGCTGATAAAGCCTTTTACCATGTTCGGCATCGCGTGGCTGTTTTTCTTCGTCATTTTCAAGGCCTTTATCCCCTCAGACCTTGCGAAAGACTATCTTGCGGGCGCAATACTTCTCGGAGCGGCACCGTGTACAGCAATGGTATTTGTATGGAGTTATTTGACCCGTGGCAACGCGGCTTATACCGTTGTGCAGGTGGCAACAAATGATATTATCATCCTCTTCGCTTTCACACCCATAGTTGCGTTTCTTCTGGGTGTTGGCGGTGTCACCATACCTTGGGACACTCTTATTTTGTCCGTAGTATTGTTTGTTGTTATCCCGCTGGCTGGCGGAATAATCACCCGTAATACCATCACAAAAAAGCGTGGTCCCGAGTATTTTGAAAAGAGTTTCATACCGAAGTTCGGAAATATCACGACCATAGGTCTATTGCTGACATTAATAATAATCTTTTCATTCCAGGGCGATGTAATTCTGAATAATCCACTGCATATTGTTTTGATTGCCATACCGTTGATTCTTCAGACTTTCCTAGTCTTTTTCATTGCATACCTGGCAAGCAAGGCTATAAAACTGCCCCATGAGATAGCAGCGCCTGCCGGTATGATTGGTGCCTCAAACTTTTTTGAACTGGCAGTTGCCGTCGCGATTTCATTATTTGGAACACAAAGTCCGGCTGCACTTGCCACCATTGTAGGGGTTCTGACGGAAGTACCTGTTATGTTGATATTAGTGAAGATAGCGAATAATACAAGGCACTGGTTCCCTGCGGAAAGGAGTGTTTAATATGAAGAGTAAAGAATATTTTGACCGAATATCAAACGAGTGGGATGAAATAAGACAATCTTTTTTCTCCGACAGTATCCGGGAGAAAATGTGCGAGGCTGCACAGGTAAAAGAAGGTTTGACTGCTGTTGATGTCGGCGCAGGTACCGGCTTTGTAACGCAGGAACTGCTTAACAGAAAGCTTCGCGTAGTAGCAATCGACCAGTCGCAGGAAATGCTTGATGTATTAAAGCAGAAATACAGTTCTGTCGGTGAGATCGTCTGCTTACAGGCGGATGCATATTCGCTTCCTCTGGAAAGTGACAGCGTCGATTATGTGATGGCAAATATGTTCTTGCATCATGTTGAAAATCCGGGTCAGGCGATTTCAGAGATGACACGCATACTGAAGCCCGGTGGTAAATTAGTGATTGCTGATCTGGACCGGCATGATTATGAGTTTTTACGCAAAGAACAGTTTGATGTCTGGCTTGGCTTTGAACGCTCGGATATCAGAAAATGGTTTACCGAAGCGAACTTGTCCAATATAAAAATTGAAGACTTAAATGAACAATGCTGCTGCGATTCCTGTGAATCCTGCAGTAGTGCCGCAATTAACATCTTTATTGCTTCAGCTGAAAAATCATCTATATAAAAGGAGTTGTTCTTCATGAAAAAAATGAAAATATTTGAACCTGCGATGTGCTGCCCAACCGGACTCTGTGGCGTGGGAGTAGACCCTGAACTTTTGCGTATCTCTACAGTGCTTGATACGTTAAAAAAACATGGTGTAATTGTTGATCGCTTCAACCTTAACAGTGCACCTGCTGAATTTATCAAAAATAAGACCATCAATGCCTATATCAATGAAAAAGGAACAGAGGGATTACCGGTAGTTATGGTTGATGATGAGATTGTTATTACTGGCCGCTACCCTACCAATGAAGAGTTCACCAAGCTGCTTGATCTTCCCGGAGATGTGTTGGGAGTGAAGAGCACGTCCGTCAAGGTGAAGGTTTCTAAGAAAAATTCTGGGGGATGTAATTGTAAGGGAGGTTGCTGTTAAGTGAATAAATTCGATCCGCAAAACATCCATTTAACGAAATATCTTTTCTATACCGGCAAGGGTGGCGTTGGTAAAACCAGCGTCGCCTGTGCCACCGCCGTTTCTCTCGCAGACAAAGGCAAACGTGTGCTGCTCATCAGTACCGACCCGGCTTCCAACCTCCAAGACGTGTTCTCGATTGAATTGAGCAACAAAGGTACGCCTATCCCCGGTGTGCCTAATCTATATGTGGCTAACCTCGACCCTATACAGGCCGCAGCTGAGTATCGGGAAAGCGTAATCGCGCCTTATCGGGGTAAGTTGCCAGCTTCTGTTATCGCAAATATAGAGGAGCAGCTTTCTGGCTCATGCACCATAGAAATAGCAGCATTCAACGAGTTCTCTAATTTCATAACAGACGAAAAGGTTCAGAAGGAGTACGATCATATTATTTTTGATACTGCTCCTACTGGCCATACCCTACGAATGCTTCAGCTTCCTTCTGCTTGGAGCAGGTTCATAAGTGAAAGCACGCATGGCGCATCCTGCCTCGGTCAACTATCAGGTTTAGAGAGCAAAAAATCGATTTATCAGCAAGCTGTGGAAACATTGTCGGATGGCAGTCAGACTACATTAATACTTGTTACCAGACCGGAAACTGCACCATTTAAAGAAGCTGAACGTGCTTCCAATGAATTGTTTGCGTTAGGTGTTAACAATCAGATGCTGGTTATCAATGGATTATTGATGGAGCATACAGACGCTCTATCAAACAGCCTTTACGAAAAACAGCAGGCAGCTATATCTAATATGCCGAAAGCCTTAAAGGCGTTTCCAATCTATATAGTACCTTTACGCTCTTATAATGTCACTGGTTTGGAAAATGTGCGTGCTTTACTTACTACCGACTATGTCCCTACTGAGCCGCGAAAATTGAATACTGACCATATTCCTTCGCTCAGCGATGTGATAGATGAATTAGCAGCAGAAGGCAAGCGCGTCATATTTACGATGGGTAAGGGCGGTGTAGGCAAGACCACCGTTGCGGCTGCTGTTGCGTTAGGACTTGCAAATCGAGGAAAGAAAGTCCACCTTACCACTACTGACCCGGCTGCGCATTTTAAATTTGTGATAGACGAAACAAGTGGTATATCTATGAGCCATATTGATGAAGCTAAGGAGCTTAAAAAGTATCAGCAAGAGGTGCTCTCCAAGGCACGCGCTTCTGGTATGAGCGACGAGGATATTGCCTATATCGAAGAAGATCTTCGCTCACCCTGTACACAGGAGATAGCTGTTTTCCGTGCATTTGCGGAATTAGTTGACATGGCAGACGATCAGGTTGTAGTTGTTGATACTGCTCCCACAGGTCATACCCTGCTCCTGTTGGAGTCCACACAGAGTTATAATCACGAAATAGAACGTACTAAGGGCGAGATACCCGAATCGGTGGCGCGATTGTTGCCGCGGTTGAAATCAGACGAAACCGAGGTCATTATTGTAACCCTACCGGAAGCGACTCCCGTTTATGAGGCTCTCCGTCTTGAAGATGATTTAAAGCGCGCGGGTATCGCCGCTAAGTGGTGGGTGGTCAATCAGTCACTTTACGGCACGGATACGACAAATCCCATACTGATGGCTAAGGCAACTGGCGAAATAGAATGGCTCAACCGCATCAATGAACATGCAAATGGAAAGTTCGCACTGATTTCATGGAGTCCTGAAGATATCAAGGGTGAACGCTTATTGGCGCTGTAAGGAGAGTAAATGATAAAGGTTGCATTTATTTGTGTTCATAATTCATGTCGAAGCCAAATAGCTGAGGCATTGGGCAAACATTTAGCAGGAGATGTATTTGAAAGCTATTCTGCTGGCACAGAAACAAAACCCCAAATTAATCAGGATGCTGTGCGTCTAATGAAAGAGCTTTATGGTATAGATATGGAGAAAACCCAATATCCAAAGTTACTTGATGATATCCCGCAGGTAGATATTGTTATTACAATGGGATGCAATGTGGAATGCCCTTACCTTCCCTGCAAGCATAGAGAGGATTGGGGACTGGATGATCCTACGGGTAAGAGTGATGAGGAATTTAAAAAAGTTATTTCAATAATTGAAGCCCGAATAATTGAATTGAAGAAGAAACTGACATAAAATTAATTAATGCCAATTGCACATTCAGTGGTTGGCGTTATTGTTAATTGACATGTTTCCTCGTACGACGGTTTTTCAAAAATGGCCGAAAAACCCATTGACATGTTTCCACGTACAGATGGTTTCTAAAATGGCCAACAGACATCAATTCTATCAACTCGAGCCATGTGGAGTGTGTGTTATTGATGTCAAGGGTGGAGAAGTAAGACTACTTAAAGCACTGATAAATAAAGGGTTTCCTGACATTGCATTTTGCTCTCGGCAACTTTGTTGAGAATGTTAATGTCGGGAAACCCTTATTTAAACTGTTCGTGGTAACAACTCAACCAATTTGAAAATGGTAGGGTTGAGATGACAAATTATATTTTTTGCTGTGGCTGTAGAGACAGGATAGATGTATAATAATATACTAGGTGGGTTTTGTTTACTATATTCTCTCTTTCTACCAAGGTTGATTAGCTATTTGCTGTACATTGTCGAATTTGAGGAGGTCCCCCGTTAGGTACTAATCAGTGGAGGATTACAAGTGAAGAATGAAAAAAATATTTCTGTAAAACACCGGATATTTAATGTAGTTTTTCTAGTAGGTGTTTTTATGTCATTTTCTGCAAGTTTGGTGAATTACTTTTTAGGTTTAGGAACAACAGTCGTATTAGTAACCTTTACTTGTGGCGTTATTTCTGTAGGATTATATATAGTCTTCAAAATCAACGGGAATTATAATCTAGTGGCATTGTTAGTTACTACTTTATTAAGTTTTGTTTTTTTTCCAACCATGTGGCTCGTATTCGCCAAAAAATTCTAGAGATAAAATGGGAAAAAGATTTTGTAGTAACGATTAGTGGTGGTGTTATAGAAGTAGGAAGTGACGAGTTAACCAGTTTATTAAATAAGGCTGATCAGTTATTATATAAAGCTAAACATAACAACAAAAACCTAATAGAAAAAGAGGTTAGCGCCTAGTGAGGCACCTACTATAAAATAGACCTGCATAGCCATAACATTTCGACCGGGTTTCCCTGTTGTTTATTGACACCCGGTGAGGTGACGCTTATAATGATAGTGTTAAAAAGCTTCAAATTTTAAGAAAGGGCAAGGTACCAGCAGGCAATGAAATAATTCACTCATAAAACATTTGTAAAATGAGGATTTAATAAAGCCGTGGCTATGAACGGCTTTATTGTCATGCATTTTATAAACTGTGAGTGGATAGTGTTTCATAATTGCCGGTAGCTTGCAAATAATATATAACTTGTGTTTATTATTTTTTAATAATATCTTGAACGGTTTTCCAACTGTTTGGGTTTTATTTGCGCTATAGGTGATATATATTTTAAACGCTATCCTCTCCAGGTGATCAGGAGGGGTTTTTATTTTATTACTGGAATGCAGCAACATAAAAAAATATTTTGGAGACCGGTTAATTATTGATATAGAGAGTTTAAAACTTTATTCCGAAGACAGAGTCGGCATTGTTGGTGTGAATGGAGCCGGTAAAACCACGCTGGTTAATATTTTGACCCGGAGGTTGGAGCCCGATGAAGGATGGGTTGAACTATACGGATCCTATTCCTATGTTTCCCAGCTCCAGCCGCCCCGGAACAAAAGGATAAGTGCTGAATGGGCCTCTAAATTGAGGGTATCAAGTACCTGGCATGAAAGCATGAGTGGCGGTGAAAAGACCCGGTTTAAGCTTGCCCAGTGTTTTGATAGCAACAGCTTGATGATATTTGCGGACGAGCCCACCAGTAATATTGACATGGAAGGCATAGAACTCATAGAAAACCGGCTGGTGGAGTACCAGGGGGGACTTGTTATCGTATCGCATGATCGTAGCCTTCTTGATAGGCTGTGTAACAAAATAATAGAGGTAGAGAACGGTAAAATAAAACTGTATGGCGGTAATTACAGCTATTATAGTGCTCAGAAAGACCAAGAAAGGGAAAGAGCTCAATTTGAATATAGCCAGTATGTAATTGAAAAGAAGCGGCTTGAGAAAGTTATCGTAGATTTAAAACAAAAGATGAAATCGATCAAAAAAGCCCCCAAAAGGATGGGCAATTCCGAGGCTAGACTACACAAGATGGGAGGTCAAAAGGCCAAGGCCTCCCTGGCGCGAGCAATAAAAAATACCCGGGCTAGAATAGAGCATTTAGAGGTTAAAGAAAAGCCTTTACAACAAGAGCTCATTAAACTGGATGTGGTAGATCCAAAAAAGATTTACAGCAAAGTTATTATTGAGGGCCGTAATATAAACAAAAACTTTGGCGACAAGGTCATATTTAGAGATGCTGAGTTTAATATTGATAACGGTGCCAAGGTTGCCTTAATTGGCCCCAATGGTTGCGGAAAAAGTACTTTGCTTAAAATGATCGTTAATAAGGACGACGGTATAAAAATTGCTCCGGGGGCAAAGATTGGCTACTTCAGCCAGGATATGAGTATCTTGGACGAAAGCTTAACCATCCTCGAAAATGTGATGGCGGACAGTATTTATCAGGAAACCTTTGCAAGAATATTCCTCTCAAGGTTGTTATTTAAACGAGAGGAAGTGTTTAAAAAGGTAAGTGCATTGAGCGGGGGAGAGCGCGTCAAAGTTTCCTTTGCCAAAATACTTCTCAAAGACTTCAACCTGCTTATATTGGATGAGCCGACAAATTATCTGGACATTCACTCTTTGGACGTCATTGAGGAAGCACTGCAAAACTATAATGGTACATTATTATTTGCTTCTCATGATCGCAAGTTGATCAGTTCTGTTGCCGACCACATTATGACTATTGAAAATCACAAAATCAAAATGTTCAATGGTAATTTTGCGGATTATTTAGCAAAAAAAAGTCAAGCACCGGATAATAGCTTGGAAGATATAAAAAAACAAATTTTTGTTTTGCAAAATCGATTGTCTGAAATTATAGGAAAATTATCCATGCCCTCGAAAAATAATAATCTTCAAGCACTTGATGAGGAATATCATAAAGTGTTAAATGAGTTAAAAAGACTTAAGGGCAAGGTCAGGAGTTAATGTGGGCCAGTCGTGTTATGACGGATTTCGGAAGGCCGGTAAGGCCTTCCGAAATTCCATGGGCAATAGTAGTGTAGTCAAGGGAGAGGTAGGGTACAGTCCGGTGAAATTACCAAATTTAACGCATATGAAAAACAGCTATCAAACAATTAATAAACCGGTGGTGGTGGAAACAATAATTAAAAAATCCCGTTTTATTACCTCAGCCTCACCGGTAAAGGATGCAGAAGAGGCCGGTCGTTTCTTGTCAACCATTAGAGAAAGACACAGCCAGGCCAATCATAACGTGTTCGCTTATGTAATCGATGAACGGATACAGCGTTACAGCGATGACGGCGAACCCGGCGGCACAGCCGGAAAACCGGTGCTGGACCTGATCAAGCAAAAATCATTGACCCGGATAATTATCGTGGTTACCAGATACTTTGGTGGTATTATGCTGGGGGCCGGTGGCTTGGTGCGGGCCTACCGGGAAGCAGCTTTAAAAGGAATCGAAACCGCCGGCGTCGTTACCCGGCAATTATACCGAGAGCTGTGCATAACAATTGATTACAACTGGCTGGGCATAGTTAAAAAAGAATTGGAAAAAACAAACACCAAACAAATGGAAATGACCTATGGGCAGGAGGTAATGATTAAGGTATACCTGGAACCCGGTAATATAAACAGCGTGGCAAAACAAATACTTGAGGTAACCGGAGGGCAGGCGGTGCTGGCGGAAGGAGGGTTTTGTTATTTATAAAGTTACCGTTGGATGTTTAAAAACAGACAAAAATACAAAGGAGGTTTAAGGTAGTGAAGGTAGTGGCATTTAACGGCAGCCCAAATAAGGAAGGCAATACCTACCATGCAATTAGGATTGTCACAGGGGAGCTTGAAAAAGAAGGAATAAAAACAGAAATTATTCATGTGGGAAACAAATCGATAAGAGGATGTTTAGCATGTGGGCAATGCGGGAAGAAAAGGGATGAAAAATGTGTTACCGGGGATGAAGTAAACGAATGGATACAAAAAATGAAAGAAGCGGACGGTATAATTTTAGGGTCACCTGTTCATTATTCATCAATTGGTGCTACAATGAAAGCCTTTCTAGACAGGGCATTCTTTGTTGCCGGTAATAACGGTGGAATATTTAGACATAAGGTCGGTGCTGCTGTTGTTGCCGTAAGGCGTTCAGGGGGACTACCTGCCTTTGATCAATTAAATCACTATCTTACCTATTCCGAAATGATCATACCAACCTCGTGTTATTGGAATGTTATTCATGGCATGAGGCCCGGGGAGGCGTTGCAAGATGAAGAAGGGGTGCAAATAATGAGGGTCCTGGGTAAAAACATGGCCTGGCTCCTTAAATTAATTGAAAAAGGAAAGGGAGCAGTGGTGAAGCCGGAAAAAGAAAAAAAAGTGATTACAAACTTTATTCGCTAGATATGACGTATAATTTGGGTAATAACCGGGTGCCGCATTTATAGCACCCGGTTATTGGTTTAAATTCGGTTAAAAATAATTGCTATGTACAACGCTTGGGATTTCGATAGCTGCAAAAAGTGCTGCTCAATATTTTTAGATTAGAAAAAGACTTTTAATTTGTAAGCGATTTGATATAATATAATATAATATTGCTTACAATATCTAATCTAAAGTAATAAGAAGTCGGAAATATTATAATGAGCAAGTTTGGGGAATCTGCAGAATGAAGAGGTGTGAGCAGGTGTTTAACAAGCTATCGATCAAAGTCACCGTAATCTTGGTTTCTGTAATTAATTTAATTTTCCTGGGTTTTGCCTGCGGGGTTGCTGTTTACAATTTTAATTATAGCTCAAATGCTGCCGAAAGAGTATCTGATTATGATTATGTCGCTGCCAACCATGTGCATGAAATGAGGTTGGCAATTAGCCAGGTATGGCAGTTTTTGACGGACGTAAGCGCTACGGGCGATCGAGAAGGTTACAACGAAACAGAGGAAAATGTGCAAATATTTAAAAAATCACTGGCGGAATTAAAACAATTAGACCCCGGTTCAGCTAATCAGTTGGATTCCTTAGAGCGAAAATTCGATGCATTTTATCTCATAGGGCAAAAAATGGCGGAAGCTTATATCATAGAGGGCAGGGAAAGCGGTAACATTCTAATGGAAGATTTTGACCGGGCGGGCGATGAACTGTTAACATCCTTTGCCGAGATTGCAACCAGGTACCAAACAAGTTTAAATAATCAATTGTTGGGACTTGTGGAAAATCTGGCTGTCAGTAAAGGTACTTCTATTATCATTCTTATTGCTGGGTTATTGTTCCTAATTATTAATTCATTCTTTATTTATACTAAAATTGTTCCCCCGTTAGGCCGCTTAAATAGCTTGATGAAGGATATAAAGAACGGGCACGGGGACTTAACTCATAGGATCGATATCAAAACCCGTGACGAAATAGGCGAAGTAATTGCATCATTTAATAGCCTGATGGATGATATTCATAAAATTATTGCCGAGGTTAAGGAAAAGGCGGTCAGCCTGGCGGATTCAGCGGAACAATTGAGCACCAACTCCGAAAAAGTTACCGTTTCTTCTACGGCAAACGCTGCCAGTGTTAATGAAATTGCCTCTACTGTTGAAAACATTGCCGGTAACAGCCAGGAAATTTCGCAACATGCTGGTGTTGTTTCAGAACATGCGGACCAGGGAAGAAAATCCATCGAAATAGTTAGTGCCCAGATGTCGGGTATTGCAGCCGCTACCAATAAAGTAGGTAAATCCATAGAGACCCTTTCGGCTGCCGTAAATAACATAAATGCCTTTGTAGATAGAGTCGCTAATATTGCGGAACAGACTAATCTCCTGGCATTAAACGCAGCCATTGAAGCCGCAAGGGCCGGTGAACATGGCCGTGGTTTTGCAGTGGTGGCCGAGGAAGTAAGAAAG
Organism: Desulfallas thermosapovorans DSM 6562; assembly: GCF_008124625.1. Classification (NCBI taxonomy): domain Bacteria; kingdom Bacillati; phylum Bacillota; class Clostridia; order Eubacteriales; family Desulfallaceae; genus Desulfallas; species Desulfallas thermosapovorans. Next base: position 5,212 of record NZ_VNHM01000024.1, on the reverse strand, counting down.
CTGGCGGAAGAAGCAGCTCAGTCAACTAAGGAAATAAATGTTTTAATGCAGGAAGTGGTAACGCTGTCAGAGAGGTCTAAACAGGCTATGCATGAAAGTGATGAAGCGGTGGAAAATGGCAATTCAACCGTCAGCGCTTTGAACCAAAGCTTTAATGATATTTTGGACCAAATTCATATCTTGAACAGTCAGATTCAAAATATCGCGGCCTCGGTTCAACAGGCTAACTCAGGTATAGAAAATATTGCGGCCACCACTGAAGAACAAACTGCCGGTATAGAGGAATTATCCTCCCTGTCTGTTTCTTTGTCCCAAATGGCCGGCGATTTAAACGGTTTGGTGGGAAAATTTAAAGTTTAGGTAATATTTACAGGTGGGTTTGGTGTAAAATAAAGTTGTTAGTTGTTGAAAACTGCGGGGTACGAAAATATCATAAAAGCCACAGGTACCGCCAATGGTGCTGTAATGCTTGCCGCCGGCTTATGGCGGCTTTTATTTATTCAAGATATAATAATAGGTATAGTAAATGCGTGAATAGAAAGGGCGAGGGCTATGCAGCAGGATCACATGCCCGGTTATATCAAATTATTAAAAAATAAAGTATTGCCACACAGGGTTGAGCAAGCAAGGCGTCATTTTGCCAGTTGTAATCTGTGCCCGCACGATTGCGGAGTAAATCGCCGGGAAAAACTGGGTTTTTGCCGGGCCACGGATAAAGTTGTTCTTTCCAGCTATGGACCGCATAGGGGCGAAGAGCCGCCGCTGGTGGGTAAACGTGGTTCTGGCACTGTATTTTTCGGTTACTGCAACATGCGCTGCGTATTCTGCCAAAACTACGAGCTTAGTTTTGGCGGTGAGGGAGAGCTGGTTACCAGTGTACGACTGGCAGAAATTATGTTGGAATTACAGGACTTTTATAGATGCCACAATATTAACCTGGTTACCCCCACCCATTTCGTACCTAATATTCTCGAGGCCGTTTTACTGGCGGCGGAGCGGGGCTTGAGGCTTCCTTTGGTTTATAACTGTGGCGGCTATGAAAAGCTGGAAACCCTGGCGCTAATGGAAGGTGTTATAGATATCTATATGCCGGATTTTAAATATAACCGGCCCGAGCGGGGGAAAAAATATTCCGGAGTAAAGGACTACCCGGCAGCAGTGAAAAGGTCGCTTAAAGAAATGGACCGCCAGGTGGGAGGTTTGAAAACAGATAATATGGGAATTGCTTACCGGGGTTTACTGATCAGACATTTGGTAATGCCCGGTGGAGTGGAGGACACCAAGGAAATATTAATGTTCATTAAAGAAGAATTATCACCCGGCTGCCTAGTCAATTTAATGGATCAATACTATCCCGCCCACCAGGCCCACCGGTACCTGGAAATATCCCGGCGCATCAGCCAGGAAGAATACCGGGAGGCTTTGGAATATGCTCAAAAACTAGGGCTGAATCTGGTATAAAATATAAAACATCTCAATGGAGTGTTGACTTGTGAAAAATAAAATATACAAAGACAGGTTTGAAGCTGGGCAAGTTCTGGCCCGCATATTAAAGGAAAAGGATATAGCGGATGGTGTTATCATGGCTATACCAAGGGGAGGAGTGGTTGTGGCGGCTCTGGTGTCCGAGGCGCTAAAGCTGCCATTGGATATTATCATACCCAGAAAAATTGGTGCTCCCCGTAATCCGGAGTTGGCCATAGGGGCAGTGACCCAGGACGGTACAGTTATTCTAACAGAAAATGAATACCTGTTGCAAATGGCTGGTAAAGAAGCCATTAACAAGATTATCGAAAAAGAAATACACGAGATAAAAAGAAGAATGATAATGTATCGCGGTAATACAGATTATCCCGATTATACAGGAAAAATCATTATTATTGTTGACGATGGAATAGCCACCGGCTTTACCACCCGGGCCGCAATCATGTCCATTAAAAAAGTGATGAATCCGGAAAGAACCATACTAGCGGTACCTGTGGCTCCGGCTGGGGCTATTCAGTCCCTGGATGAATATGTGGATGAAATCATATGCCCGCTGGTGCCGGAGCCCTTTTAAGCCGTAGGACAGTTCTATGAGAACTTTGCCCAGGTACCGGATGACATGGTAATACAACTCCTGTCAAAAACTACTCCAGTGGTTTAAGCGGTTTATTTTCCAGTATGTTTTCCACTTCTTCATACCCCGTGGGAAATGCGTAGTTATAACGCGCGGGAAGTGCAAAAACATAATTATTATTACGCCCAATTTCTTTGGGGCCCATAGGCGCAGCGCCAATGTGAAATTCATCCCGCTGCAGGGAATTCCACTGGGCAAGGGTAAATACCAGTATAGGTATATCCTGGCGCGGGTTTTGGGCGGTCCACTGGGGATGTCTGATGGAAATCATTGGTCCGGTCTCAGATGCGTTACCCTCTTGTTGGCCTGGTTTGAAACCTTCCCATTTTTCATTTATAATCTTATAACCCTGCCAGCTTTCAGGCAGGGAGAAACTAAAGCCATATTCCGCATTTTGATAAATAATTGAACTGCCTTCCCCATACTCGCCCAGTGTTACAGCGTCAATAAGCCAGCGGCCATTAACTTCTTTTGCCACGAGGGTAATGGGCCGCTTTGCGGCAACCCCGCCGTTTACTTCCTCTGAGCTTGTAATTTCAATAATTTCACCTGTAACTTCATATCCATTATCATCCGGTAATTTATTAATGGTTATAATATCAATATGGTCCGGCCACGGGCTTGACAGCATTCTGCCCGGGGCCTCCTGAGGGTTGGCTTGCCACTGGGCGAGAAGCGTGGGGGATACAATATCGCTATAATTTTCTTGCATACTTTCTTTTACAACATCGGCGGGAGCAAGCAGCGAGACAGATTTCAGCTTATCTCCGAATTCCTTAACCAAATTTTCTACCACCATCTCCTGGTTTTCTTGAGAAATTTGTTTTGGGGGTTGGGTTTGGTTATTCTCAGTAGTACAACCCAGCAAAGAGATACACATTAATAACATAAGTGCAATCCAAAAATTACTTTTCATGACAACCTCCATATTATAATTTGTTTCTATTTTTTTGACGTGCAAAAGGCATTAAAGTTTCATGGTTATTAACAACTTTTATGTAAAAATTTGCAGGGCTATAATTTAATTCAATATCAGATTTGCTATCCTTTAGTATATAGCATCGCCTTTGTAAAAAAGGTCTTGGGCGGTAAATGGACGTCAAAACGCACCAAGGCCTCCGGGTCAAAACCCCGGAGGCCTTGGTATTTCTGGAGCCGGCGGCCGGATTTGAACCGGCGACCTGCGCATTACGAGTGCGCTGCTCTACCCCTGAGCCACGCCGGCAAAATACTAATGCAAAGCTTATAATACCGGTTTCGCGTTCAAATGTCAATACTAGACGTTTGTATTGCGTTATTTTAACAAGGAACATTTTACCGCTAATAATTCTTTATTTATCAGCCATAATAGTAGCGTAAGGTTCGTAATGGCCGAGCCAAGATTGTTGCAGGGTCATTAAGGCTCTGTAACAGTCGGCCAAAGGTTAATACCGGGTCTGGTCGGCTCGATATTAGCCGGCGGGAAGATTGGTAAATGTTTTGGCAGGCTGTATGGCAGTCCGAACGATTGTCATATGGTCGTAAGGGATGTTTGCCAATCGAGCTAAGATTATTATGGGTGCCGATAAAATCAATTGTTTACCCGTGTTTTGATTGTTTGGGTTCGTAGCAGTCGAGAGATTGTTACGGGCTCATAAGGTATCCATAATAGTCGAGCAAAGATCATTATGGGTGTCGTAATGGTTTATGGTAGCCGAAAGGTTGTCATAAGCTGTGAAGATATTCATGATGGTTGTAGCGAAGGTCATTACGGGCTTATAACATAGAAGCTCTCTTCCTTTGTGGAGGAGGGCTTCTTGCTTACGGTAACTGTTTATGTGATTCTACATATTTAGAATATAGGGGTAGTTCGAGGGGGCAGTAATCCCCCTCAATTATTTTAGGGGATACACGGACCCCTTGTCCGGGTGTAAGCCCGGTGGAATCTTTGTAAGATATGTACCGTAGCAATACGGAAGCTTCAGGGATGCTGAGAAAGCTCCCGGTTCCGGTTAACTACCCCTCGGGGTTGTTAATTCGCATGCCTTTCACTTCAGTGAGGGGAGGGGAGGGGGTCACATGCGGTAATGGTTCAATGTAGACAGCGTAAGTTATAGTTGGTATAATAAATTAAAGTTATAATTATAAAACTATAAAATTAAAAATTAATAATACTCAGGGTGCCTTTAATAAGGATAATAGGGAACCAGGTGTGATTCCTGGACGGTCCGGCCACTGTGAATGGAGAGCCGCTTTCTCAAAGCCACCGGAAATAATCACCGGGAAGGCGAAAGACGGTGATGACCCATGAGTCAGGAAACCTGCCCGGGTAGTTTTTGCATTAACCTCCCGTGGAGAGGTATGTGCTAGGCTCTATAGTTTATATTGCTCACAAAGCCTTAGTTCTCTTGCGGGAACTAGGGCTTTTTTATATTTTGTTAACATTAATATTGTTAACCCTACTCCATACTCCGGAGTTTCATTTATTAATTCGGCGTAATTTATGCCGGATTTTTTTTGTAAACATATTTTTTTATAATATATATTGTGAAAAGCTTGAAAAAAGATTGGTACCCTATTGCAAATTGAAATAAAATGTGCTATATTATCAAATGTCGCCACCAAATGTGGCTAAAAATAAGGATTTATAAAGCAATACTGGCTATTGATCAAATAAGTTGTTAAAAATCAAAAAAATGCTATTGACATAACCTATCATAAATTGATATAATACTACTTGTTGGTGCAACTAAAACAAACTATAGATCCTTGAAAACTAAACAGTGCAAAGAGATGAAAGTTGAATCTAGTTCAACACATCAAACCTCGTCAAGCAAAAGCTAAGAGCCGGTGCCCAAGCCAACCGGCGGCGGCAGAGGCTTTTAGGCAAGCGCTAAAACGAGTAATTCACAAACGAGTCAAAGATTAAATTTTTCATAAAACTTTTATGGAGAGTTTGATCCTGGCTCAGGACGAACGCTGGCGGCGTGCTTAACACATGCAAGTCGAACGGGGTTTAACGAGAAGTTTACTTTTTGTTAAACCTAGTGGCGGACGGGTGAGTAACGCGTGGATAACCTGCCCAATAGCCTGGGATAACGCCGGGAAACCGGT
>NZ_VNHM01000023.1 GCF_008124625.1 Desulfallas thermosapovorans DSM 6562 | reverse complement strand
TAAGTTTCAATCCCTCATAGGTAGGCTACAAACCCGTTTTGGCACTAATTTTCGTCTAATCTAAGTTAAATATTAGCATAAAACAGCACATATAAAGCTTCATCCTTATTCATTATAGCAAATCTTTTTGTGTTTTTTGCATAAAATCCAAACAAAAGTACATAAAAACTACAAATTATTCCGTCGATCCCCAGGGGTTTTTACTTTATTAGGGGTCGACGGAATAATTTTACCGGACAAGCTATAGAAAAATTTCTTCCCCGCCCTTTTTAACGCCCATTATTTCACGACTAGAGTATTTTAATGTACGGAACGTATAAAAAATGACAGAGTCTTCTTCTTTGTCAATAATCCGGCGCAATTCTGTTCTTAGCTTCTCATAATTAGCCTTGGATATTTCGCCTTCCAAAACAGAATTTTGCACCCAGTTCAGGTATTTCCTACAGGTTTTTAAGACTTTGGCCACCCGCTTTACATTTACATCGTACACTAGAATAACAAACACGTCTATACCACTACCTGGCATTGGAATGGGATTCATGGTTGAAAAAAAACACTAGAATAACAAACACGTCTATACCACCCCGTTACCACCCGGCTATAAAGGGCTCGTAGGTTTCTTCGCCGATCAGGTGTTTTTCCAGTTTATAAAGTTCCAGCCGAATAATTCTCCTGTAGGAAACCGGACGACCTATCCTTTTATGCTTAATGGTAGTTTTCAGCTTGGCATCAAGTTCCTGAATAAATATTTTTTTGGCCCGCTCCTTCATTATGATTCCATCGCCTGCGGACTCGAAGTCGTTGATCGTAATCATTTTTTTACCCAGTACGCTGAATATCACCCGGTCAACGATTATAGGCTTGAAAATTTCCGCCAGGTCAAGGTTCAAGGTAAACCGGCGGAAGTTGGTGGCGTGCAAAAATCCGATACGCGGGTCCAGGTGGGTCTTGTAGATTTCACTCAGAGCGATGGTGTACATCAGGCTGTTGCCGAAGCTGATCAGAGTATTCAACTGATTTCTGGGCGGGCGCCTGGTGCGTTCTTCAAAAGGAAAGTCGGGATTGCGAGTGATTTTATCGAACACTTTGTAATAGTGATCCCGAATATTACCTTCGACGGCCATAAGCCGGTTGATATCGTTTATATCGTCCAGCGTCATGATGAACCTGTCTATTATATTCAAGGTCTCGGTGAGGCCCCCCACCCGGTTGTTATAATAACGCAACACCTGCCGGATATTCCTGGCGGCCCCGCTGACAAACTGCTGGGCGATGGCCATGCGCTTGGCCTGGTCCATATAGTGTTCGGCTTGTTTTAAAATCATAAAACCAGAATTCAGGTGTTCCCTGGGGTAAAAGGTACCCATGTAATACCCGTAATGGCTGAAATAGTGCACGATTATTTCCTTTTGGGAGGCAAATTCCAGGAATTTTTTGTTAATAGTGACTTCGCCAAAGGCCATAATCTCGCCTACGTCTTCCACAGGCAGATACTTTTTGCCCGCTTCGGTTTCGAAATAAAGTGTATTATCCTTGCGCTTAAGCTGGCCATCATTAAAAATATAAATGGTCTTTTTCAGACGGGACACCCCCTATGACCAGCAGAATTCCGCATACGCGCAGTTTCTGCAGATTGATTTTTTCTCGGCTTTGGGAGGAATGGGATCATAGATGATGCGTAAAATATCCCTTTTAGCACGTTCCAGTTCGCTGACCAGTTCCGGGTTCAGTTCCACCAGTTCCCGTTTTTTTTCCCGTGGAAATAACAGTTCCCCAGTAGCCTCAATCCCTTTCCCGCTAAGCTCCCACAGGTAATAGGCCAGCTGCATACGGGCGCTTTTACTGTGTTTGCTGCTTTTTTTAACTTCCCCCACCACCAGGCCCCGGTTATCGTGCCTGATGATATCAAACTTTATATTGCCGAATGAAACCTCTTTTTTGTCGCGGTGATATGATTGTTCAGCCAAGAAACGACCCAGCACAACATTGGTATCATCTTCGTCGGGAGTGATATGGCGCCCCATCAGCCAGACTTCCCGTTTACAAACATAGTAATACCAGACAAGTGTCCCGCCCACATGTATTTCCTGATCTGACACCGGCCCGCCCTCCTTTATGGGTTAGCTGATGTATATCGATTTTAACAAATCCACTGGCTGAAAATTATTGTGCAACTGAACAGGGGTACAGTAAATTGCCACCGCTATTCCAGTAACTCAACACAACCAAAACCCTGGCTGTTCTTGGAGCCAAGCCCTGCCTCATAACCCATCTGCAACAGTTCCCTCGGACCGGTCAATTCTAAATTGTTGGTATAACCTTTAATTACGGTATTTTTGTAATTCATTACATGTAGTCTGGGCCTGTTGATTAGACGTACCATTATTTCACCTTCAGGAGGGGTTTTATCATAAAAAGCATAATATTTTTTTCGCAAATTTTCCCCCACCAACCGGGTCCACTCCGGTTCTCCCGCCTGGTAAAAACATGTGTATTTGCTCCCCTCGGGCTTGATCAAGGTACTGTAAACCACCACAGGGGAAAGGGTCTTAATTTTCACAGTCCCGGTTAAGATTTTATGCCCCTTGGTTTCCAACCCGGATATTTCAAAATCCGTTTGGTCAACACGTAAAAATGGTTTTTGCAGTACAGTGTTAACAAAGGATTCTATGAAGACAGTATCCGGCGAGGATATTACAAGTACGGCGCCGTCCGGGAAACTTATCGTCTTCTGTTCTTGATTTAAAACAAACCTGCCCAAAAGCTTTGAAAAGGTAAAAAGTTTATATTTGCGACTGCCCGCCTGGTATCCCCGGTCATGTATCCGGCAGGCTAAACCGGGCTCTAGATTAGCATAAATAGCCGACTGAATAAAATAATTATAGTTTATTGGTATCTGTGCGGATTTATCTAATTGTTTCAAAGTTAAATATAGATGCAATGCTTCATAACTCCTTCCGCCCCCGATATATACTTTTCCGGGATCAAAAGTCATTCTTACCCCATGAGCTAGTCATAATATTTTTGGTAGATTTCCCAGGGTATGAATCCAATGTCCGGTTGATAAATGCGCCCAACACCCCGGGGATTAACAATCCACAGGCCCGCGGATATTTTATCTATATCCTTTTCATTTTCGTCCCAAATGGATGCCCCACAAGCTTCATACCATTGATCAAGTTCCTTTTCCGGTACTGAAATGGCATGTTCCTGGATTTTTTTCCATAGTTGTTTGCGTTTATCCCTGTCTTCCAGTTTATTACCGGTTTCGTTCAATTCCTCCAAGGTGGCTTTAATTTCTCCACTTCGATCAATAAAAACTGTGCTTTCATAAACAGGTTCTTCAAACAATGTCGCCTGACAGTCCCAATTGCCCTTTTGAATATCAAACCAAGGGCCGTCGTCCTGCAATGCATCCGCAATCCTGGTATAGTATTCTTTTAACATATCCTGCACTTCCAGTTCGCTAAACGCTATGGGACCGCCGTTTTTCTCCAATCCTTTGCCCAACACTTCCCGGGTAATATTAACCAGCACTGCATCATAAACACTGCTGGCATATTTCCTGCCTTCTTCATTGATCAGTTCGAAAATAAGGATTTGACCCTGCCGTTCGGACATATGGCGATTACAACGCCCCGCCACCTGAACGATACTGTCCAGAGGGGCAATGTCCCTGGCGACCAGGTCAAAACTCAAATCAACCCCTGCCTCCACCACCTGGGTCGCAACCAAATACCGGGGCAATTCCCTTTCTTCCCTGGTTTTTATTTCACTCATCATTCTTTTCCTGTCCGCCGGGGTTACCCAGCTGGAAAGGAAAAATAGCGAATCGTCATCAACATTGCTTCGCTTAATCATAAACAATATTTCCAAAGCGGCCCGGCGGGTATTTGCCACCACCATGGTATTTAACCGGCTCATTTCGTACCGGTTCAGTGTAACCAGCATTTGTTCAATGCCAACCGGCTCTTTAAAATAACCGGCCGTATAGCGACATTTGGGCACGCTAATGCTTTCAGGTGCAAGTTCCCGGCCCCTGACCATCTTCGGCTGTGTAGCGGTGATAAGGATAAAAGTTGTATTTAGTTTAGCGGTAATGAATTCCAGGGTATTGCCAAAGCCTTTCCAGAAGCGGGCCGGTATTGATTGCGGTTCATCCAACAGCACCACAGCGTTGGCTAAACGATGAAAGGACATGGCAGCATTACCACGGGGTGAATATAATACCTCCCATAGCTTGGCGAAAGTTGATACAACCACAGGCTCCTTCCAATACCTGAACAGGGATACAAAACGTTGCAGTTGACTGGTATGTTCCTCCGGTGAGCTATCATCATAAGCCAGGTGATGATCTTCTTGCACCGATGGGAAAATGGTTTTCGCCACCGCACTGTTTTGCTCAACTATGGTTATAAAGGGTAGAACATATATTATACCGCCTTTGGATTCCTGCCTCGCGATCCTTAGGGCCAGGTCCAGGGCCAGTAAGGTTTTACCCGCTCCGGTGGGCAGTGTCAAAGTGTACACCCCCGGGCCGGATATGGTTTTTTCGGCTTTCTTTAAAACCTCGTTCCGCACCTGATTGCGCCACTTTGTTAAAGGGGTTGGTTTAAGACCGGCCAGAATTCCCTCAATAACGTTTCCGGGGTCCGTAAACCCGGGCATTTCAAGGTTAATGCCCCGCCCGCTTAGAGCATCCAAACGGTCGGCGGTTACCAGCAGCGAATACAATATTTTGATTTTTAGCCACAGGTTAACGTCAAGGACTGTGTTATCCTCTATTTCATACAGTAAATCGTCCCAACCTTCGCTGGAGGGAAGCAGTTCTTGCCATTTTCCGGGATTAATATTCAGCCGGGCTGTCACGGCTTCACTACCCTGCCATACCGGTATTTCACCAACAACTTGCCTGATTTCCTGGTAATTTGAATTGCACCAGATCTCATTGATAAAATTACTGGCCAGGTGAGTGTGATGGCAGCGAATAACCTCGGCGGTAACAATATCACCGGTAACAGACAGGGCGATGTACGCCGAAGGCCCGGCATGGGGAAACCGGCCCTTCCCCTTTAGCCGTTTTTGGAATTTGGCATGGGCCTTGGCCACATCATGCAGCAAGCACACCGCCTGTAAATTTTCCGGTACCTGGCCGAGGTATTGCAGTGCAATTTGCTCGGCCAGGTTAGCAGTTTGCAGCAAGTGGTCTTCAAGGGGCCGCCCGGGATGACTATCAACCGGACCAGGCTTCAAACCAGGCAACTTGTTCCCCTCCCACCATGCTTAATTCAAGACTTCCTTTTTCCTTTATATAAATGGCTTCCGTCGCCGCCCGGCCGCTATACAGCACGGGCACCGATTTGATAAAACTCCGCTCGGTATCCTGGACCAAAGGAACGTGTTCTTTAAAAACAGCGCCGCTTTTATTTATATCCAGGGCAAGGCCCTCTGCCAAGGGCATTATCGTGTTGACAGCAACGGGACACGCGGTGGTTTCCTCTTCAGCAAACTCGCCGATATAGCTGATATCAGCAATGGCATAGGCAACTCCCAGGTACGGGGTAAACACACATTCATTCCGCTCCAGCCTGGCTTTTAATTCCCGGTATAAATCACCGCCGCGCACATAAACCCGGTAACGGGGGTTTTTGATAAACTGGTGTTTCGGCTGAATGTGCTCACGCATATCGCCGTTACCATTTTTAAATTTAATCAAGTTTACCGCCGTCAAGTACCAGGCCAGCGGGGCACGTACCGAAATGGCCACCTGGGTGCCGTTAAATTTTTGCCAGTATGCCGCGGCATCCGCCTTTTCGCCCGCACCGTTATCGATACCTACAATAGCGGCAATCACCCCGGCTGCAGCCGTGGGAGTCAAAAACGGGTAAGAGATCATGGAAGTTGTGGTATATCCCTTTCTAAACATGGCCAGATTGGATGCTATTTCAAATACCAGGGTCATATCATCACCCCTATTCCTCCGCGATATCCAAGCCCATATTTCTCAACTCCTCTAGACCGGCCACAACCAGATCATTGTTCCTTTTAACGATAACTCTTTCAATATGCGGGCTGAATGTTTCAAGACTACCCAACAACGGGTTAATATTCAATTTACACTGGCTTACACTCCGGAGGGCACGCCCGGTATCGCGGCTCAATAAAGCCCCTTGTGCATCCAAAAGTGTTATTTTTTCGTCCAGGGAGCCAATTTTACCGGCAAACCCGGGCTTGTAAATAATCTCCAGGTAAAAAACAGGCATGTGCTCATTTTTGCTGCGGGTTATCAAATTTTCCGTGCCCTGCCACAAAGCCCCGCGCAGTGCATCCAGATCCTCATCGGATGCCCCGGTTCTTTCCGACGCAAACTGGTTGGCAATCCCGTAGACACTTATCATGGCAAAGGGTACTTTGTATTCATTACGGAAGGATCGCTGTTGTTTATCTTCACCCTTTTTACCGTCGGTGGCAAAGGCTGATGTTCCTTGAACAAAGTCCACGGTCACGGCATGTAGTGACCGTCCCCACTTAAATTGAACAGGGCCGGTCCAGGAAAAGGCCTCCTTGCCCAGTGCAAAGGTTACACCAAACAAACGGGTATCCAGACACTCAGCCATTACTTCCCGGCCGGTATTTTTTTTGGTCTTTTCCTTTAACTCCGCAAAACGATCTTTTAAAGTTTTCGGCTCGCCATCCACAAAAACCAGTTTATTATCCCGTAACCACTGGTCTCTAACAGTACGCTTTATACGCACATCCGACACCAGCACCTGTTCGGTTTCCTCATCATAGCGGGGGTGGTTGGAGTTCAGCGGATCACCATTCGGGTTGGCATCCCGCACGACATATACAAATAACATTTCTCTTCTACTGGTAAAGGACATAAAACATAGCCTCCTCGTAAATAAAATTTTAAATTTCACCAATTATTCCTGGTCATCCAAGTCCCCGGCATCCGGCTGCACATCTTCTTTAACATAAATTTTTTGCCAGAAAAAATGGTTGGCGTTGGAAAAGCCAACGGTGAAAGCAAAATTCCCGTTAACGCCGGGTTCCTCATCGCCGCCTTCCAGTATCATCACCCCTGCCTCGTTGGCCAGTTGCTGCAGGTATAAAGAATACTTCATGTTATAAGCTTTGATCAATTCCGGCACCCGGGCCAGTTGTTTCTTTAAATCCCGCATGGTCATCCTGCCGAAATGCATTTGTTTAAACAAAGGTGAGTTGTGTATATCTTCGTTGTTGCCAACCTGCTGCCGGGCCATACAGCCCAACACAACCCCGGCCAAAAAAACCCCTCTGCCCTGTTTCGTTTTTAAATACTTGTCTTCAAAATCATCCAAAAAACCAAGATCCGGTTTCAATTCAACGCACCTCCCTGTTAATTTGTTCCATGAATTCCACCACCAGCTGGGCTTTGCGGGCAGCGCTGCTCACGTTGGACCATTTATCGCTGTCAAACACCATTTTGGGAATCCGGCGTACAAAAATGGCTTTAAAGGAATCCGCAGGCAGCCTTTCACCCTTGAGCATTTTACCAATCAACCGAATGACAAAGTCGCGCATCACCGTTTTATCCTCGTTACTCTGGCCGGATAGCGCCATACAGGTGGAGTATACGGTTGTAACAGCATTATCCAAACTGGATTCCCATTCCAGGCCCAGGTTGGCCAGCGCTTGTCCCCAAGCTTTTTCCAACCTGGCCAGACGCGAGGGAGGAACATCCTCCACCATCAGGTGCACCCTTTCCTGGGCGTTTTGTTTCTCCCAAAACAGAAAATGAAATGACAGGCTATCATTATACCTGGTCAGTTTATGAAAGAAGCGTCTTTCGGCCTCTTCCCCCATGCCCGTAGCGCCTTTTCCATCGACGTTCAGTTTATCGATGGCCTGGCGCAAAAATTTTTTACTTTGACCCGGCAAGGCCACCTCTGGTACCAGCCAAACAACTATTCCGGAAATGATGGACTTGTCGGCCAGCTCCCGCTCCAATATTTCCCTGCCCGCAGTTAACAATTGCAGGCATTCCTGGCATACGGGCTGCACCTTAAGCACATTGTCCTTATTCAATCCCGGTAAAACATTTACTTTATCGAATGTGGCAAATTTGAATACTTTATCCAGTGTAGCCGGCTCTGTATCGATTTTGCCGCAGCAAAAGCAGTTTTTAGCCTGGCCCCGGTCACTGCTCTTCTTTTGCACATACTGCTCCAGCTTATCCTTAAAATAATTGACAAAGGCCGGTATTTGGCCCGGGTATAAGAATTGTCCCTGGGTTCCTATGCCAAAGACCATGATGAAAGACCCCTTACCTTCAAAAAACTCCAGTACCCGGTCAACCTGATCGCTTAAATCATTCATTATTTTATCCACTGCACCCGGGGAAAAAATTTCACAGGTTTCGTAATCTCCCAGCAAGCGGTGCTTTAATTTGTAATAAATTGATTTATCTTCTTGGCGCCAGTTGCCGCTTTCACCCAGCAGGGCAGCTTTTTTGGCCGCCAAATCCTTTTTGGGTTTGCCCATTTTAAAAACCGGCGTAAAACCCCAAAAAGTATTGGCACCTACTTTGTCCCGGTAAAGATACTTTAATTTCATTTCGGGACCTGTTTGATAATCAACCAGGTCAATTTTTTCAACACCCTGTACATCAAGCTGTCCGGCAGCAGGATTTCCCACCTGCAACCAGATGCGGATAACCTTGTGTCCATCATTTGGGTTAACCTTGTTTTTTGCTTTGCTTTTTTGTTTAGCACTCGGTTCATCCAGGGGAAACTTCAGGTATGCTTCCCAGCCCGAGCTACTGCTCAACTCTCCCAGTGCCCTGACCGCACTTAAAAAACCCATTTTTTCACCTCGCTTTAACACCTCTGGTCTACCTAAAAGAATTGCTCATCTTCTTTCATTTCAACGTTGTTCACCCCCGCCTTAAATCATCCTTCCGACCACCATTTGCCACATCCCTTCCATATTCTAATAAAATGCTCAATAAAATTTTTTGCAAAACAATAATACGTTTGGGACACAAAATTTCTTCATATTCCGAATCTCCTACGGCTAAAGCCAGGAGGTCCCCCTGGCTTTAATACATGAGTATCCGCCTGTCAGCCCGCCTTTTTTTACCGAATTAAAAATATCAATCACACGGTTTTACAGTTGTAAAACTTTATTAATCCTATTAATTTTATCTTGGTTTTTCTTGTTTGGTTTTTTCCACTGGTCAGCTCTGTATTTTTGGTACCAGTCGGCCAGCAAGCGAGCGATTTCCTGGCGCGTTTCAATAACGATATCTGGGGACTCCATTTGTTTGAGCCATTTTCCGGTCATTTGCTGCATGAACTTATTTTCATCCGTGCTGTAGCCGTCCTCTTCCATTTCCCTGCGCACCGGGCTCATCGCAGCTAAAGCAGCAGCGCGTTTTTGTACTTCTTCTCGCCGCGCAGCCTTTTCCCGTTCATCTCTTATAACCGCCTCTTTTCTTTTATCCCGGATAAAACGACCATAACCGGACGCCGTTTTTGCCCCGGCACCTGCATTTAACAGAGTATTCTCCAGCCACCCGGCCACACGCTCCATATCAGCATGGTCATTTTCATTTTCCGGCCGCCGGGGAGCAATGGCAAAAACAAAGGTTTGGCCGGCAGCCACGGTCAAAAAGGGGATGGGATTGGGGCTATGCCAGTCGGCGGGCGGTTCTTGGCCCTTGTAGTATTCCATATAATGCGGGGTCATCACCTCCGCCTCCAATTTAACCGGTGCTGCCGGCAGGGCATCAAAGAAAACAACGCTGCCCACTCGCCTGGTATTTTTCTTTTCCGGGCCAAAAATGCGGTCGATCACGCTCTGCTCTTCCTGCAACCAGGTTTCAGCCCAAGCGCGCACCACTCCTTTGACGGAAGGGCCGGGCAGAAAGGGTGCCCCGAGCAAAAAATGCCAGGTAAAACCGTTTTCCACCGGGTGTTCCCGTCCCAGGCCAGTGACAAAACGGCCACCGGTATTAAAAAAGAACACCTTGCCGCACCGGCTTTCGGCCAAACGAACCAGGCGCTCCTTCATTTCGGTTATTAATTCCGGCATGCCAGCGTTTTGCCCGGTCACGGTTTTAATCCAGTCCAATTTTTCAAAATTCAACTTGCTGCCGTTTTTATCTTTTGTCCACTGTGAGCAGTACTTATCGTACCACAGCCCCGCATGGCCACTAGCTGGCAGGTTTTCCGGTATTGCATGCGCGGTTTTGTACAGTGGTAGTTTAAAATCAGGCAACATCAATCTTCATCCCCCTCCGGCTGCTTCAGATAGGCCGTGGCGAATTTTTTTAACCATTCCATCCAGGATAGCGCTTCCACCTGGGCGAGCAGGTAAGCGTTGCGGTCCCGGGCGGTGATGGCATCGATCAGGCCTTTCTCTCCCTGGTAGGGGGATTTTTTATTTTCCCGGCAGAGCCATTCTTCCAAGTGATTGTAGATCACTCTATGTATGTCATCATCATTTCCTTTGGCCCGGGCCACCAGGCCGGCGGCGGCCTGTCCCAGCCCGTTCGCCAAAATAGCGGCTGGCAGGCTTTTCACGTAGGAAGAGTATTTTTTCTGCTCATCTTCATTTAATTTCTCTATGTCCCTAACCTTTCCCAGCGCGTGAGCGGCCCGTTTCTGCTCCAGCGTCCTGTTCATCGCCCACCATCCTTTCCCTCCAACCAGGTCACAGAACACCAGCCCTGGCCTACAGTTTCATTGCCTCCCACCTGCAGGAAGGGCTGTTTGCCGAACAATTGCCGCAGCTCCGCCAGAGCCTCACCCGCTCCCGGGCGAGGGATGAGCAAAGCGTAAAACAAGCTATCCGGCGGAATGGTTTCCTCATACCAGAGATTTTTACTGGTTTTGGTTTCATTATCTAAAACATTGCGCGCGTTTACTTGCAAGCCGTAGCGGGCAAAATAGGCAAATTCGTCGTCACTAATTACTGCCAGCTGCCCGGGCAACCGGTTTTGCACCGCTTGATGCTTAACCAGGCCGGCAAAATTATCGATTAAACCGGATAGGTCCTGCTGTGCCACATTGAAAACCAGTTCCTCTAAAAAAAGTGAATCCTGCCCGCCGTTTCTTGTGCCGGAATGTATTACAGCCTGTTCTTCCTTTGGCTCCGGAATTCTAAAATCACATGGCAGGCCGGCCAGTTCACGATCACGCTGGTAACGTTCCAACAGGTACGGGCAGGTCACCCATTTATAGTGACCGGTCAGGGAACGGGCAGGCAAAAGCAACAGCCGCGCGTCAGTCACAGCCACCACCCCGGCATTGTCAGGCCGGCCAAAAAAATTGGTTACCCGGGAGTCATTTTCCCCTAATATTTGCTCCATAAAATCACGCAAAGCTCCTTTTAAACTTGAACCGGCAATCACCGGGTAACCGCCGACCGCCTCCCGGGCCACGGGCAAGTCGATCACCCCGGCGCTTTGTTCCGTTCCCGGGTGCAAAGCCGTTTCCGCCAGCAAACCTAAAATAACGGATTTCATTTAGCACTCCTCCCATTTACCCAGTACAATTTGTCCGTATCCCCAAGCATCGTTGACTTTACCATGCAGGGATCTAACCTCTTCCAGGGCGTTTTCTTTCGCTTCAAAAAACCAGGTGCTCCCGGCGGGAATGACGGGTTCAGCCGGGCGGGGGCAATGACTTATAGAATCCCATCCACCTACCGTTTGCAGCTTTCCGATGCAAGCGCTGACACATTCCCCTGGAATACCGGGCGGGCCGTATCTGATTACCTGGCACGTCTCTCCTTCCCGGTACCGGCCGGGAGTAATCAGGGTTACGGTAAAGCGCACCACACCACCCGCCGGTTTTATCTCCGGGGCGCGCGGCAGCTGTACTTCCCGCCTGTACACCTTTACCCGCGCGTAACGACCCTCGCCACCTAGCCGCACAACCCGGGTGTCGCTGGGGTGCCAGTCCTCCGGAACACCGCCGGCCAGCACGGCCACTGTCACATCTTTTTGCGGTCGCACGTGCACACTGGAATATAACTTTGTCTGGGCAGCAGTGCGACTTTTTCTGTCCCGTTCAATGCCCACCCGGTTTTCTCCCTGCCACAGGTCCCCGGCGTGGAAAATATGTTCCACGCCGGGCAGCCCGCCATGAAGTACCGCCTTCAGGCCCTCGGCATCCAACCAGGACCCCTCCAGCGGTTTTGCCCCTGGCAGGCTTTGTTGCAGTTCAGGCAGGCGCACCCGGCCCAGGTCGCATTCCACCAATTCTCCCGGTTGCAGCCGGGTGTAAGCCCCTTCCCCGCCGGCGGAATTCTCCTGATGCAGAACGTGCAGCGGCATGGGGAATAAAAATTTTTCCCCTTTGAGCAAGTAAGGGCCGCGCAGTTCAACCATTCCCAAATTACTGGGCGTACCCAGTTCCCCGGGCCACTTTTCCGGTCGTTCGGGCGTCCAACCCCTTTGCGTGGCCAGCACAATACGCACGGCTCCCTGGAGGGTGCTTATAAACGGTGGAAACATGCTCTGCGTACCGGTTTGCCCGCCCTCACCGGCGTTATAGGGGGAACCGTCACGGAAGAAAAACGTATCCAGGGCTTCAAATACCCATAGTTTTCCATTGAATTCCATTTTTATTCCCGCACCCCCTTTGTAGCCAAAAAGCGCACCAGCAAAGCACCATCCATGGTTAGTGGGCCTTTGGCTATGTGTAACTCGCCCTTTTCCCGCCAGGACCGGCGACACAGGCGCACCAGGCGACGCATGCGTTCATTAGCCGTGTCAAGGGATACCCTGTCCTTTTCCCGTTCCATGCCTTTCAGGTATTCAGCAGTGAGCAGGTCGACAATATCTTCATTTTCTTTCAATAGTGCATCCTCTCCACCGGCAATAGACCGGGTAAAAACCCGGTTCTTTTCCTGTTCAGCACCCGCCGCTAAAATTTCAAACCGGGAACGGATATTATAAAAAAAGGAACTGTTATACTCTCCGGACTTGTCATTTCCGGCGGCAAAAACTTCAACCAGTTCGTCAATTAAATTTGATCCAGTTCCCCCTGGCACCGTATCACCGTCCTGGCCGTATCCTTCCAGCAGCACTTGCCAGGGTGCGGACCACGTAAGCACCGGGCCAGCCCCCTTCCAAACGCACACGGCCAGGCTATCGCGACCCGTCTCATCCTTAGCGACTTTGTCCAGCAAATGGTGTAGCCTTGCCAGTACGGATTTGAGCGGAGCGTGGTGGTGGGCGTAAATGATCGCCCCGGAAATGGTGGCCCTTTTTTCCCTACCCATCTCTTTAAAGGCAGCTTTATAACGGAACTGCAACTCCATGGCCGCCGCCAGGGCATCTTCCAGGGGCAATAAAGCAAGCACGTCATCACCGCCGGCATAAACGGTGATTCCGTTATGCGCCTGCACAGTTTCCTTGACCAGCTTGCTAAAATTCAACAGCGCCCGGCTGACGTGCGAACCGTCACCGCCTTTTTCCCTGTCCTCTCTCAATAATGCCCCCAGTTCATCTCCGTCCATAAGCAACAGGGCGTAAAAGGGAGCCGGCTCTTTGTGCTCTTTTAGCAACCCGCGCAATTTTTTCCGGCAGTCAGCTGTGTTTACCTTCCAGAGCCGGTCATTTTCCAGAGTGCTATCAAAAAAACAATTACCGTTCAAACGAGCAAGCCCGGCCGACCGGGGTTGCTTGCCTGCCGCTTTTATTATGCATTTAATGCCTGTACCGGGCTCAATACCCGTGCCGCCGGTCTCGAAACCGCAAGCTCGGGCCTGCCGGGCGAACTTTTCCGCCCAGCCGGGTTTTTGCTCAATGGTGCGGGCTATCCAGTGCACCGCGGCCATGTAAGAAGTTGACGGGTAGTGCCGGGGCAATTTCCACCCGATGGTTTCTTCGGCCACCAGCGGGTACAAACGTTTAATCAAGGCGATGGCGCATAACCGCTCATCATCTCGCAATTCCAAACCGGGCAACTTTTGCCCCATTTGCTCCCAAAAAGCGCGCTGTTTTTCCCTCTCTTTCCTTTGAGCACGGGTATAACCGGAAAGCTCCTGCAGGTTACCCATAACGGTACACTTGTCCCCCGGTTCCGCAGCCGGCACGTAGCTACGCCAGTTTTTGCGCCGGTCCAGCAGGTTGTCTTCCTCGCCTACGGCCCAGTTGATTTCCCAGAAGCCATTTACCTGCCGGTCCCAGATCTCCCTGACCGCTTTGCCTTCACCGGCCACAGCATTGACAAATTTCTCCCATACCACAGCAGCGATGTGCTGCCAGGCAACAAGCACGGCTCGCCGGCATGAGTCTGGATCAAAACCGTCTGGAATCCGCGCTTTAAACCGGTTTGGCAGGCTGCCGGTTTCTGGCCCGTATTTTAAAGTCATTTTCTTTTCGGCTGTAACTCTTATGGCCTTCAAAAGGGGATCAGTGATTTGTTTATTTTTATCACTCACAGCCGGGAAAATAATCTCCCCCCCGGCACAGGTGACAGCGTACATGGCTTGCCCGGCCAGATAGGAAAGTAGAAAGGAACCGGCATACAGGTCCCGGGTACGCCGGGCACTGGCCACGAAACCCTGCACCGGCCCCAGGGTGAAATGCAATGTTCTCAAAGAACTACCTCCAATCGGTTGGGGAATTCTTGCATAAAATTATTCACAACCTCGTAATCCACCAGGCAGGGCACATTTTTATTTCTGCCGGACCCGGAAATTTGTATTTTTTCTTCCGCGGGTAGAAATACCGCCGGCAGCAAAGCGAGCACAGCCGCATACTGGCCGCCGGCCAGGGAATGGATGTGGATGAACAGGGGTCCGGCCCGGCGCTCCCGGCGGTCGGCCTTTACCTCGGCTTTGGCTCTGTCTGCTCTAAAAAAGTAATTATGCGGCAGGCCGAAGGCCACCCGGCGCGGGTGAGTGCCTATGTCGCCGCGGTTGAGGAATTTTCTGATCAGGGCGGAATCACCTTTGATATCGCGCCTGTATGCCATCATTTTTCTGCCGATGCCGTCAAGCAATTCGACCGCATCGCGGCCCATTCCGGCGACAACTATGCGGCTGCGGCCGCTGAAAGCAGTATATTCAGGCAACTCCGCCGGCAGGGGGGCCAGGCCGTGCACAAATGCTGCGATTCTTTCCTGCAGCTCTTTTTCATTTTGCGGGTTTTGCCATTCCTCAACGCCGTCGAGCTTCAGGGAAGTGAGCGCCACCGAGCCCAGGCCGTTGCGCGCGCGGGCGCCGAGCCCGCCGAACAGGCCCAGGGCAATTAGGGCCTTCTTAACCGGCGCGATTACCACCTCACCGCTGTCCGGCCTGAAAAGCAGCCGCACAGTGATCTCCGCGCCCGGCTTGAAATACTTTCTTTGAGCCTCTCTCAGGCCATAGCCGAGATAGGCAATTCCCGCCCGGTCACGCCTGAAATCAAAAATCTCCGGTTCGGACAGCCCCTTCCCTGTCACGCTGAGCAAAAACCGCCCCTGCCCGGTTCCGGTGCTGCCAAAAATCCTTTGTTCCTCTTCCCGCACTTTATGCCAATCGCCCAGGCGGGCCAAGGCCGCGGCCCGGTACCAGAAGCGCAGGGCGCCCTTAACCGACGGGGCGCGTAGTTCCGCGGCGGTCTGCTCCGCCCCGGCCATGAACAGGGGGGTGGTCAGCTTGTACGTCGCCGTCAGTTCACACTTCAATTCATGCACCTCCCGCATTTTCTCCCTTTCCATCCCCGTCCACCACTATCATCTCCCCCAGCACACAGGGCTCTTCCCTTTGCTCGGAAGCCGGGCGGCGGTCGATCATGGCCACTGTGGTCACCGCTGCGCCCCCACTGGCAAGCACCCCGCCCGCGCGGGAAATAATGTGCTGCAGGCAGGTAGTGCCGCCGGTCAGGTTGATGTACAGGCGGCAGCCGGACGGATCGGGAAGTGATTGTTCTATCCGCGCCAGCACTTCCGGCACCCGGTCAAAACCGGTGTGGGGGTCGGCGACGGTGATCACTTCACACCTGCCCGTGTAGCCCGCCCGCGCCAGGATCTCCTCCAGTGAAGCGACAGCCTCCTTTGAAGTGAGCACCAGCAGAAAATCCGGCGCAATCCGCCTGACCGCCGTGTAGAGCAGCCCCGGGGACATGCCCAGAGGGCTGATTAGAACTTTCTTTTCCCCGGCCGCACGCTTCACCGGAACATCCTCTTCCCGGCGGGCTCCCGGATTATTCGGGAAAGACGGCTGGCGAAAATATTCCTCCAGAAAACCCAGACACCCCGCCGTATCTTCCAGGATGGTTCTTGCAGAACGCGAACTGTCACGCCAGCCGGCATGATCCACATCATTGCGCAAACCGGGCAGGCGGCTCCACAGGTTGCCCAGCGGTGTTTTACTCTTGATCGCGCTGTGGAACTTCCGGGCCATCTCTTCCCGTAAATTCACATTCAGACCTTCCGCCAGCCTGCCCTCACGGCGCATCTGCTCGCTGATGGCCAGTTCACGCATCAGGGTAAGCGCCTGGGGAATGTACTGCCTTTTTACGTACCAGCGGACCATTTCAAGCTGTCGGGACAGGTTGGTTTCCCTGGTATGATCCTTGTTTCCGGCAAAGGGGAGATAATCGTTTAACAGTTCATCCAGCAGCATACCGAAGGGAGGCGCCCAGTTTTTGATGTCGTGTTCCAGTTGCCGCCTTGATTCCGTACCAGCTTGGTATCTTTCCAGTTTCGCGGTTGTTTCCAGCACCTCAAAGGGGCGCACGGTGAGCAGGGCGTTGGATATTTGGGTGATTAACTCGCCAAACCGGTTTAGTTCGGAACGTCCCTTATCGCCGGCCAGACTTTTCACTTTTTGCGCCCGTTTGAGCAGGCCGCCCAGTTTCTGCGCCGCACCATAGCTGATAAAAGCGTTGACCCCCACAATCCAGTCGAGCAGTTCGCAAAAACCGGTCAAATCGAAGATCGGACTGATATTTTTTTCATCCCGCGCCTCATAGGCTCCGTAATATAAACCGGTGATTTCAATCCCCCGCACAAATTTCAGGTAGGCCACACTGAGAAAGGAGATCAGCGGGATGGTGCGAAAAGCATGGGTAATGTCAAAAACCACTTCCTCTTCTTTTCCCACCGACGCCACAATTCGCCTAAAAATCTCCCACAATTCGGCCGTTGTCTCTCCACCGGGGATGGCCAGTTCCCCCGGCTCCGGCAGTCCCTGCCCGAGCAGTTCCCCACGCAGGGACTGCCAGTGCTTTTCCCGCGCCTGCGTGGTCTGGACCACCAGAATACGTTCCGGAGAAGCGAGCAGGGCGGCCGCAACCGGGAAATACTTCGTTTTCACACTGATCGCACTGTTCTGATAAGTCGTTTCGCTATAATTACCGGTGCCAATAAAGGTAATCAGTGTTTTTTTCAATCTAAAAAACACACCTCCCGTTCCAGTGCCGTACCGGCAAAGAACATAATATCTAAAGACCGGCACATATTTATGCCGGGTAATTTTACCGCCACGCCGGTTATGCGCTTTCCACCCCACCCACCCTCATAGGGACGTCTTTCACTATTTACGCTGATTATCATCTAAGTTCTGCACCCCGATGATGGCACCGAGAACGGCCCCGATCAGCGCCCCCGCAGCCGCACCCGGTACACCGAAAATTTTCCCGATGTTGCCGCCAATGCTCGCCCCGATCCAGCCGCCCGCGGCCGTGCCCAGCGCCGCACCGGCCATTTTACGCGCGCCGCCGGTGGGGAAAACGGTGTCTCTGGTCATTTCATTCACCCCCGTTCAAAATACATTGAAGCAATCTATCTCATATAAAAACAACGGAATTTCCGTAAATGTCATTTAGTTGATTTTTCTTCCTCCTTCGCGCAATTCCTCCCTACTTAGAAAACTTTGGTGAAAATTCCCGTATTTTCTTATCCCCCAACGCGACCGCGGAGATGATCTACCGTCGATATACCTCCGGCACCGCCCACAGGTAATTTCATCATAACACCGAGGGTGGGAATATTTTTTGCGCGCACAAAAAAACCGCCCCGGTGCAAAAGGCGGTCAACAATTTTCCGGCTTTATTCTACTTTGACTGTGACGCATTTCCCGCCCCCGGGAAAACAACTCACCGCTTCCGCCCGTACGCGTACCAGTGGCGGGCCACCGCAATCATCCTGCGGCGCAGTTCTTCGGGCGCAAGCACTTCTACGCTGGAACCGAACCCGAGCAGCCAGCGGCTGAAATAAAGATAACCGTATACTTCGCCTTCAAACAGAAGCGTGCCGCCCGGCTCCGCCCGCAAACCGGCCAAACCGCGCCGGGCAAACTCGGACCGCACTTTCTCCAGCACGCCGGCTTCATCGTAAAAACGCACCTTCACCCGTACCGGCGGGCTCATATCCATGCCCCAGCGAGGAGCCAGGTAATGGCGCAGGGAAAAGTCCTCCGGGTAGGTGAATTTTTTCCCCGTCTGGGAGACTTTTTTCACCCGGCCCAGGTGAAAAACCATGTTTTCGCCGTGTAGAAGGCGCCTGCCGACCAAATACCAGATCCCGGTTTCGGTAAAATAGACCAGCCCCAGGGGGTAAACATCAATATCCTGCCAGAGCGCGTCATCGCTGCGGGCGTAATAAGTCATGCACACCACTTCCGGCCGGAGCACCGCTTCACGCAATAGATCCAGGTGCGGCGTGCGGTGCTGTACCGTTCCGCCCCGGGCGGCAAGCAGTTTTTTCAACTCCGCCGGCGGCACCCCGTATTTCCCGCTCTTTCGGGATGGGGTGGCTGCCACCCGGCCGTTAAAACCTAGTAGACCACCCAGTTTTTCCCGTAGTTCTTTCAACCTGCCGGCGTGCGGGAAATGGTCGAGCAGCCAGAGCAGGGCCACCGCCTCGGAAACATGCAGGTTGAAAGGCGGAAAGGGCTCCGCGCCGGAAAGGTACCAGCGCACATCCAATTCATCATGCCCGGAGGACATTGCCGCGCCGTCATCATCGGAATAGAGCGGGTAGTATCCGGCCAGTTCCACCGTTTCGGCCATCCGGTTGAGGTCGTCGAGCAACACTCCGGCCGGATAACCGGTCAGGCGGGCAGCCTCCCGAGCGGAAAGTCCCTCCGGGTGATTGCCCAGGAGAGTAAGCAATTTATTCAGGCGGACTAAGGTATCTTCATGCATTACGGCAGCCTCCCGTTGCAATTACAATTCGCCATAACGCTGTAGCATTTTTAAACCGGTGCGGCAAAGACTTTCTCTGACCTCGGCAGGGGAGAGCACGGTGACGGCATCCCCGTAACGGCGCAGCCAGGATAAAAACTCGCTCAATCCCTCCACCTCGTCCCGCACTTCCACCCGGCCGTCCGGCGCAGCTTGAATCGTACAGGCGACCTCTTTGCGGCCGGCCAGTTCCCGGCACAGGCGCTCCACGGCCCGCGGATCGTGGGGCGTATCAACACAGGAAAAGGCGACCGGCAACCGCGGTCCCTGGTTGATGCCCCAGCATCCTGCCAGGTAACTGTTTAAATCAAAGGCGGGGGCGGGATAATACTGATCAAGCGGACTGATTTCTTGAATGCGCTCCACCCGGAAAACGTGCAATCTTTCCATTCTCTTTCCCGGCCTGCCGGCCAGCAAATACCAGCGGCCCCGCTCCCAGTGATAGGCGATCCCGCGCGGCACCACCCGGTGGCACCGGCCCTGGTAGGATATTTTCACCGCCCGGCCGGCGCTGGCCGCTTCCTGAAGCAATGCAAAGAGTTTCGCTGTCGTTTCACCCGGCGGGGCCTCCCGCCCGGCGGCGGTTTTACCTTCAGTTTCACCTGCGGGACCGGCAAAAAGCCCCTCCTTCCGGCCAGCCACCGCGCCGCCACAGGCGCCCGGTGCCGTCCGGCCGTGCACAACTACGCGTTCCGCCAGGCGCAGCAGGGTCTCCAACCACCGCTCCCGGTTGGCCACCACCAGGGCGGCGCGCAGTTTTTCTTTCACCGTTTCCATTTCCTTGCACATGGGCACCAGGCCGGGGGCGATCTGCAGTTGCTCCATCAGGACGGCAGCCAGGTCGGCGTCCAGGACCAGCGGGGGCAGCAGGCCGTGGCCCAGCCGCCAGTTTCTGTTTTCATCCCGGCTCACCAGCCCATTTTCCCGCATAAGCTGCAGATCCCGCTCCAGCGTATCGCTGGAGACTCCCCGGCGGCCTCCCTCTGCCAGCTCCCCACTGATTTCAAACATCGATTCCAGACGGCGCTTCATTTCTTCGAGAGTCATCCCGTCGGACCGCGACCCGCTCCTCTCGGCCTGGTATAACAGGCGCAATTCGACCGCCCGGCGCAAATCGTCTTTTTTCAACGGACTGTTCAGGTACCCGCCGTCGCCCGGGACGGAAAAGCCGCCGCACAACTCCCGGCCATGGTCGGTGATCTCCAGGCCGCCGGTACAGGGGCGCACCAGTTCCTCCCGACACATCTTCTGACCGTCAAGCTGTAACGTGCGCTTGCTCACGCCCAGTTTCCCGGCCAGTTCCGTATAAGCGCACCGCCCATCCGGCCGGGCGTGTAAAATTCTTAAGATTTCCAGGCGCCGGCGCCGTATTTTCTCTTCGCGGGACATGACCGCTCCTCCTTCGAAACAAAATTTACCTAACCCTGCCCCGGCCCTCCCCGCCGGTACCTTTCCCGCAACCACTCCTCCGCCTCCCGGCGGGTGCACACTTCACCCGCAGCCCGGGCAACGGCCAGTTCTTCCAGCAACCAGCCACCAACGGGGATGGTTGGATATTGAGCAGGCGGCATATCTCCAGGCCGTTTAGTAACGGGCGGGTGCGGCCGGAAACCACCAGGTTATTGAAGTAACGCTCCAGCATGCCGGCAATGAAATCCCGGTAAGACTACGCTTCCGGCGCCGCCCCCGCAGCCAGCCGGCTGGAGGATATATCGGCCAGGCTTAAAAGCTCTTTTATAACATCTTACCCAGCGGGCCACCAGGCTAGCGGCAATACTGTGCCTTCTAGCTACTATAGAGGCATTGCCCGTTTCCATGGCTTCTTTTACGATCTGCATTTTTATTTCAGGTGGGTATTGTTTTCTGGTCAATTGGATCACGCCCCCTTAACTTAACATTACTAAATTGAAGTCTAACTGTCCAATTGTGTTAGGGGGCTAAATAGGAAGCGAACCGTTTCAATCCCTCATAGGTAGGCTAAAAACTCATGAGCTCACACGTATTTTAAGGTGGACCCCATTGTCAAGACAGTTTTTTTAAAAATATAAGAGCCCAACATATGTTTGGTTAATTTATTACAGGTAAAATAGTTAAGGTTGTGAAATCATTCCTGCTGCCATTCCTGCAATAATTTCCCTGGTTTTGGTCACTTCCTTTTGCATATTTTGGCAGGAATGCATGTAAAGTTCTGCAGGTGTCTGGTAATTCAGCGATTGGTGAGGGCGGCGATGGTTATAAAAGTCTAGGTAACAGGCGATTCTTTGTCTGGCTTCTCGGGGACTAGCATACTCGTTTAAGTATACTTCCTCATACTTGAGGCTACGCCAAAGGCGCTCGATAAAGATGTTGTCAGTGGCCCTGCCCTTGCTGTCCATGCTGATTTGGACCCCAGCGTTTTTTAAAATCTCTATGTACTGCGGGCTGGTAAACTGGCTTCCCTGGTCGCTGTTCATGATTTCCGGCCGGGATTGGGTCAGGGCTCTTTTGACCGCTTCCAGAACAAAGTATATCTCCAGCGTGAGATCCATTTCCCAACTAATCACATAGCGAGAATACCAGTCCATGATTGCCACCAGGTATACCCAGCCCTTTTGCAGGTGAATGTAGGTAATATCTATGCCCCAGACTTGGTCTGGGCGGGTGATCTCAAGGTTACTGAGCAAGTATGGATAGACCTTATGTTGCTGGTTACGCTTACTCAGGTTCGGGCCGGGAGAAATGCCGGCGATTCCCATTTCCCGCATATGTCGCTGTACCGCTTTACGGTT